>JASHUL010000099.1 GCA_030039995.1 Thermoplasmata archaeon | reverse complement strand
AGGGGAGGGAAAAAGCGCACGAAGTTCTCCTGGAGCCTCCCTCCGGGACGATCCACCGGTTGGGCCGTCCCTCCTCGCCTCGTCCCCGGGTGGGACCTCCGGCTCGGGGACATGACGTACGCGTTGCCGATGATCGCCGAGCAGCTGCCGAGCATCGAACTGCTCGTGTTCGACGTCCCGCACGATTGCACGGCGCTCGCGCATTGGCTCCGCCGCGCGGACGAGTTGTTCCCGCCCGGGGCCGTCGTGATCATCGACCACGGCCCCGGGGGAGGGATGTGCCCGGCGATCGCGAGCACCGCCCGTCGATGGGAGTCCGACCCGAGCTTACGATCCGGCCTCGGTCTCGCTGGCGCGTTCCGGCCCTGAGGGGGATTCCGTTCTCCCCCCGAACGGGCACGCTCCGCGGTCGGCGGCCCTACGATCCCTTCCCTCGACCCTCGGCCGTCGAGATGGATTCCCGCGCGAGCCGCTGCCAGTTCCGAAAGACGTAACGATGTACCTGCTGCAGGCCGAGCCGCAGCTCGACCCGCTTTCGCAGTGGGTAGTCGGGGGCGACCCGGACCTGGGTCCGTCGGTCCACCACGACGCCGTCCCGGGTCGGCTCGAGGTCGAACGAGTCCTCGATCGCCTCGATCCCCTTCGCGGACGGAAGGTCGTTCGTCTCCATCCGGAAGGACAGCCGGTGGTCGGGAATCCATTCGAGGATCCGCTGGTGTACCGTCCCCTGGTCCGAGATGCACTCGCGCTCCGCTCCGACTCCCTCCCCCGCGGGCAACCGGCACTCGAGCGGCTGGGGCACTCCCAGCCGGAACAGGAGCGAGTTCGACCGGTCCATCTTGGAGTTGCCGAGGAGGGGCCAGACGACCGACGCCGGAACCGGGAACTTCCGACGGGTCCGTACGAGCAGGGTACGCGGGCGGTCGGTCACGGGGTCGCCGGCACCAGCACCGGTCGCGCCATAACCTCCGCCCGCCGCCGGTGCCGTGCAGCGGTCGGTCCTCGAAAGCCGCTCTCCCGGCGGGCCCGCTCGGTTGTACCAAACGCATAAAGCCCGGGGCTCGGGTGGCACGCTGGCGCCATGCCGGTCATCACCGACGACATGCGGCAACTGGTGCGGCAGCAACGGTTGGGCTTCGTCGCGACCGTCTCCGGGGACGGCCGGCCGAACGTCTCGCCGAAAGGGTCGGTCACGGTCTGGGAAGGGGACCGACTCGTCTTCGCCGACATCGAGTCACCCCACACGATCCGCAACCTCGAGTCGAATCCGCACACCGAGGTCAACGTCGTCGACCCCGCGGTCCGCAAGGGCTACCGTTTCAGCGGCACCGCGAAGGTGCTCCGCGCGGGCGACCTCTATTGGAAGATCGTCGAGCACTACAAGGCCGAGGGGGCCGACATCCGACGCGTCCGCGCGATCGTCGTCATCGACGTGACCGCCGCCGCCCCGCTGGTCTCGCCCTGCTACCTCACCGGACTCACGGAGGATGAGGTCCGGGCGATCTGGGCGAACTGGCATAAGAAGAGCGACCAGAAGATGGTCGCGGACCTCGTGCCACCCAACGACTTCTGAGCGGCGCTCGGGAGAACATGGGGAGCCTCTTCCCTGCCGACGCTCCGGCGATCTCGGACGTGCTGGCCGTGGCCGAGGTGGCCCTCGGGGCCCTGCTCATCGGCGGCCTCGTCCTCGCACGGACCGGACACATTCGGGCCCACCGAGCGCTGCAGAGTTCGATCGTGCTCGTGAACATCCCGCTGGTCCTCTACGGGATGCTACCGAACTACGTCGAGTACGTTCTCCCCAACCTCGGCACGCAACTCGCCCAAGCAGCGACCTGGGTCCCGACGTTCATGCTGGTCGCGGGCGCCCTGGCCGAGGTCTTCGGGGTCTACATCATCCTGGTCGCCGGGACCGACTGGATCCCGTCGCGGTTCCGATTCCGCTCGTATAAGCTCTGGATGCGCACAGAACTCGCGCTGTGGTGGTCGGTCGTCGCGGCGGGGTTGGTGACGTACTGGCTCTTCTTCGTTCCGGGGGCCGCCCTGTAGGGGCGCCCGGCGGTGCTAAGAGCGCCGTATCCTCCCTCCGGCCGTGCCGGACGGGTGGGCCAGGGGTCGTCGTTGACCGGACCCGATTGGCCGGCCCTCGGCCGAGACTGGTGGTCCCACGTCCGCACGCTCGCCGACGACTCGATGGAAGGTCGCGATACGGGTAGCTCGGGGTACGAGCGGGCGGCCCAGTACGTCACGGAACAGTTCCGGGCGGCCGGGCTGGAGCCGGCGGGCGAGGACGGCTACCGGCAATGGGCGGAGTTCCAGGTCTCCCAGCTGGACGAGTCCGCGAGCTCCCTCGACCTGATCCGAGACGGCCGGACGACCCCGGTGAAGCTTCGGGACGACGCGCAGTTCTACGTGACCTCCCAGTCCGTCGCCGACATCGAGGCGGACGCGGTATTCGCGGGATACGGCCTCGACATCCCGGAACTCGGCTACAGTGACCTCGCCGGTCTCGACCTCCGAGGAAAGATCGCCGTCGTGTTTCGGGGGGGACCGTCGGAGATCCCGGGGGCGCTCAAGGCCCACTACCAGTCCGTCGCCGAGCGCTTCCGGACCCTCCGCAACGCCGGGGCGGTCGGTGGAGTGTTGATATCGAATCCGAAGGTCCCGGACCTCCCGTGGCCCCGGCTCGCCACGGGGCTCCTGTTTCCGAGGATGGAGCTCCTCGACGGGACTCCGGAGGAGGCGCGCCCGCCGCCGCTCCTCCTCGCCTTCAATCCGCACCATCTCGACCTCCTCCTCGCCGGGAGCGGACACACGGCCGCGGCGGTCCTGGAGGCGCTCGGAGGGCCCGGACCCCTTCCCCGGTTCCCGATCGGTGCGCGGCTCCGCGCCCACGTCGCGGTGCGCCGGTCCCGGACGCGTTGCTCGAACGTGGTCGGGCTCCTGCGGGGGAGCGACCCCGCGCTGCGCGAGGAGTACGTCGTGGCGAGCGCCCATCTCGACCATGTCGGCATCGGAGAGCCGATCAACGGCGACCGGGTGTACAGCGGTGCGATGGACAACGCGTCGGGCGTCGCGTCGTTGATCGAGATCGCACGGTCGTTGAAACGATCCGGTCGACGGCCGAAGCGCTCGCTCGTGTTCCTTGCGGTCACGGGGGAAGAGAAAGGACTCCTCGGTTCGGAGTACTTCGCGCATCACCCGACCGTCTCCGGCCGCATCGTCGCGGACCTGAACATGGACATGTTCCTCCCGCTGTTCCCGATGCGGTACGTGGAGGTGCAGGGGCTCGGGGAGTCGTCACTGGGTCCCGAGCTCCGCGCGCTCGCCCGTGAGCGCGGGGTCGAGACGCACAGCGAATACGAGCCGGAACGCGTGCTGTTCATTCGCAGCGACCAATACAATTTCGTGAAAACCGGCGTGCCGTCGCTCGCGGTGTCGATCGGCTACCAGAAGGGCTCGCCCGAAGAGGCGACCTCCCAGGCGTTCTTCCGGGACCGTTACCACGCGCCCGCGGACGACATCGACCAACCGGTCGACGAGGTCGCCGCGGCGCAGTTCACGGACCTGGTCGGGGAGATGATGGTCAAGGTCGCCAACGACCCCGAACGCCCGACCTGGAACGCGGACAGCTTCTTCCGTCGGTTCGCGCACTAGCGGCGGGGAGCGGCCCCTCGGCTCGTTCCATCGTTCGGCGGGGCGTCGAGCGACAAGGCGGGTCACGAGGTCGCGAACCTCGGTCGCTCGTGGATCGGCCCCGCACCCTCATCGCATCCGTTCGCCGGCCGCCGGGGGCAACTCCCGTCGTCGACGAGGGGCATCCCCGGGGTCGGTCGGGGAGAGACCCGCGCGACCGCTCTCGGAGTTGGGAGCGGCAGGTGGACGCCTTCCTTCGTTGGAAGCGGGAGGAATCGGCGGTGGGAGACGCCTGGCTGAGCCGGATGCGTTGGGAACTACGACGCGTTCCCGCGCTGCTGCGAAGGGTCGGGCGTCCGACCCGACTTCGTCTGCCGGCCGACTTCACCGAGGACTGCCTCCACGCCCTTCGCGACGGGCTGCCCTGGGAGACCCCCACGTTCGCGATCCACTTCCAGGCCCTCCGACAGTTCCTCCGATGGGCGGCTCTCCCGCTCGCCGACCACTCTCCCCACTGGAGGCTCCCGAAGGGCGCCCCCGTCCACCGACGGTGGCTGACGAAGGACCAGCTCGTCGACCTGTTCCGAGGTGCTCGTGGGGTCGAGCGGGTGATCGTGGCCCTCGAGGGGTTCAACGGTCTCCGCCGGGTGGAGGTGCTTCGGCTCCGGGTGAAGGACATTCTGCCCGGCGAGGGTTCCGTGCGCATCCTGGGGAAGGGGCGCGCCGGCGGGAAGTGGCGGACGATCCCGCTCGAGTCCCGGGTCTCGGCGATGCTACGGCCGTGGGTGCTCGGACGACACGACGACGAGCGGGTCGTCCCGCTCTCGCGGTCGGGCGCTGACGCCGCGCTTCAGCGGGCTGCCCGCCGCAGCGGTCTCTCTCGTGCGGGGATCAAGGTCTCGCATCACGACCTCCGCCGGACGTTCGGTCGTCTCGCGAACGCTTCCGGGATGAATCTCGTATCCCTCCAGAGCTTGTACGGTCATACGTCCCCGGCGCTCTCGGCCCACTACATCGGGCTCGATTTCGACGAACTGAAGGCCGCGCTCGTCCGCCTCGACCGATATCTCGGCCGTGTCGGCGTCGACCGTTGATGGGGTGACCCCCTCGGTCGCTCGGGCGCTCGACGCCGTCAAGACAGGTGTTTCAGCGACTCTCGGCGCGATTTAAGGGCCGGTCGCTGGTCGCGGCGTCATGGCCCCGCGACCCCGACCGAAGAGCCCACGCGGCGAGAGGGTCGATCGGCTCGCCCGCGCCCGAGAATTCCTCTACCGGAACGCCCGCCTCTTGGAGCGGCTCCGATTCTCCTATCTCTTCGAAGGCGGGAGCGCCGAGGCGGTGCTGCACGCTCTGTCGGGATACGAGAACACCGACGGGGGCTTTGGCAACGGGCTCGAGCCGGACCTGCGGGGTCCGTTGAGTCAGCCGGTTCCTGTCTGGACCGCTGTCTGGCTGCTGGACGAGGTCGGCCGACTGAACGACCGCACGGCCGAAGGGGTCGTGCGCTTCCTGCACGACGCTTCGACTCGGCAGGGGGGTGTGCCGTTCGTCTTTCGCTCCGCCTCGGACTACCCGCATGCACCCTGGTGGGAGGTCGGACGGGGCCCGACTCCTGCGGCGTTGAACCCGACCGCCGGGATCGCCGCCGCGTTCTACAAGGCCCGGCTTCGGTCCGACTGGCTCGACCGCGCGGGGGCCTGGTGCTGGGAGCGGATCGACGACCTGCGCACGGTGAACCCCTACGAGCTCCGGGTTGTCCTCTCGTTCCTGGACCACTGCCCGGACCGGGCGAGGGCACGGACGGCGCTCGAGCGACTCCGCCCGCAGATCCTGTCGCCGAAGGTCGTCGCGTTGAACCCCCGGTCGAGGGGGGACGTCTTCCGGCCGCTCGACTTCGCGCCCGAACCCGGCCTCCTCTCGCGCGAGCTCTTCTCTCCCGAAGCGATCGAAGAGCACCTGGACGCGTTGGAAAACCGTCAGCGCTCCGACGGAGGCTGGACGGTCTCGTTCCCGATCTGGACGCCGATCACCCGGTTCGAGTGGCGGGGCGTGCAGACCGTCGACTCGCTCAAGGTGCTGCGGACGAACGGTCGGCTCGGTGCCCGCTCGGCGGAACCCCGGTGAGCGGTCGGGCTTCGGGGTTCCGCCACCGCCATACGCAGAGGCCCACGAGGACGACGGAGAACGCCAGCACCCCGGTGTCCCCGAGCAGTTCGAGGAGCACGTCCCAGACCAGGAACGCTGTCGCTAGCCCCCGGGCGAACGCGACCTGGTGACGACGGTTCTCTCGCCAGCCGGCCCGGGTGATGAGGAAGTAGAACACGGCGCCCCCCGGGAGCAGGAAGCCGAGGACGAGCGCGCCGGCCCAGGGTACGAGATCGGACCCGATCTGGAACGGTACGAGGAACGAAAGGAGCCACTCGATCGCGACCGCGAAGAACGCCCTCGGGCTGGCCGACGGCGTCCGCGCCCGCATCGCCGAGGCGAACCAGCGCTCGGGAAAGTACCGCCCCACGACGGTCCGCACGACGGCCGCCGACCCGACGATGACCCACCCGGGAACGAGCCGCCCGATCGGATCCGGGGCCGTCGTGAAGAACATCACCGTCACCGTCCCGTCGAATCCGGTCGAGATCGGGACCAGCGCCCGACTCGAGACGATGGACCTCCCCTTCAACGACGGGTAGAGCAACGCGAGGAG
>JASHUL010000098.1 GCA_030039995.1 Thermoplasmata archaeon | reverse complement strand
GACCTTGCTCCTGCGCTCCGGATTTCGATCCCCGGGCGTCGGCGCCGGCCTCCGGCTCGACCCCACCACCGCGATGGTCGGCGAGTTTCCGCACCCCGTGCGCACCTGGGAAGGCCCCCCGCAGACGATCGGAGTCTACCGATTTCAACGTCCGGACGCGGGCGCGCACGGACCCTGGCTGGAAGTGGCGCCCGCCCATCCGGGCCTCGCGGCGTTGGCGACCCCCTGGATCGGGAGCTCCGACTACCTCCGACTGGTGCGTCGTGCGGATCGCGTGGCGACGCCGATCGTGCTCGTCCGGGACGCCGGCGAGGGCCGGGTCGCGTCCGACGCCGAGGGCCGTCCGATCATCGATTACGAGCTCACGGCGACGGATCGGACGAACCTCGTTCGGGGACTTGCGGAGACCGCCCGCATCCTCGCCGCCGCCGGAGCGACGCGGCTTTTGTCGCTCCACACGCCGTACGTCGAGATCGGCGACGGGTCCCGGCCGGTCCGCCCCGCCGAGACCGACCGATTCGTCGCGGAGGTAGAACGTCGGGGCGTTCGCAAGCATTCGTTCGCGTTGTTCTCCGCGCATCCGATGGGGTCGGCCCGTGCCGGAACGGACCCCCGTCGGTCGGCCGCGCGGCCGACCGGAGAGTTGCACGGGACGGACGGGCTCTGGGTGGGCGACGGCAGCCTTTTGCCGTCGGCTCCGGGGGCGAATCCGATGCTGTCGATCATGGCGCTGGCGGCGCGCACGGCCGACCACTTGATCGCGCGACTGGGCGAGCGCCCCAAGGGGGCGGCCTGAGCGAGCTCTCGGAGCACCTTAGGTGGGACGTCCCACAGTACTGTTAAGTGGGGTATTCAGGTGGGCCGCGCGCGGAGCCGCTCGCGATGCCGGTCTGGAAGGTCGAGGGGTCGTTCTACGCCCGTCGGGGCTATTGGCAGCCGTTCACCAAAGAGTGTGACGCGGTGTCCGAAGCAGCGGCTCGCGAGTGGGCGCTCTCCGAGATCGGGAGCTGCCATCACGTGAAGCGGCACCAGATCCGGATCGACAGGTTGGGCCCCGGGGACGTCCCATGAGCGCGGAACCTCGCGAGCTCAGCGAGCAACAGGTCCAGGAGGACCTGATGCGGCTCGACGCGTACCGGAGCCAGCTCAACGCGCTCCTCCAGCAGTATCAGATCTTGTCGGCATCGCGCACGGAGCACCTACGCGCCCGGGAGAGCCTCGAAGGCGTGGACCGCGCCGAACCGGGCGCCGAGCTGCTGCTCCCCTTCGGCGGGGAGACGTACGTGCGGGGCACGGTGGCGCGGGGTGCTCCGGTCCTGATCGGCATCGGGTCGGGGGTCGTCGTCGAGCTGGACGCGGCCAAAGTCACCGAGCTGCTCGCCCAGCGCGTCACGCGGATCGACCAGGCGACCCGGGACCTCGAGGGGCAGATGTCGACCCTGGACGAGCGGATCCAGCTGCTCTCCCGTCGATTGGACGACGCGGCGCGGACCGGGTCGGGCTCGGATGTGGGCCGCTCTTAAGGCACGACTTCGGCGCGCGTCCGAGGACGCCCCCGCCGAGAAGGGGGCGGAGCCGCCGGCGACCCCTCCGGTGTCGAGCGCGGCCGCCCCAACGCGAACGTCGGCCGACCGATCGCCGGCGCGCGGCGCCCCGCCGCGTGAGGGATCCTCTCACGCGGACGATCGGGAGATGTTCACCGACGGATTCTTCGGCCGCGGCCTTCGGGAGGCGACGGTCGACTCCGTGCTCGATGACCTCGAGATCGTCCTCCTGCAGTCGGACGTGGCGCTGAGGGTGGTCGAGCGGCTCAGTCGCGACCTGCGCAAGGAGCTCGCCGGAAAGAAACTCCGACTCGGCGTGGACGCGGAGGAGGCGATCCGCAACTGTTTGGAGCGCTCGACGCGGGCGATGCTCGAACGACCGAAGCTCGACCTGCCGGCCGCGATCCGGGCCCATGCTCCCAAGCCGTACACGATCCTGTTCGTGGGGGTCAACGGGACGGGAAAGACCACGACCGTCGCCAAGCTCGCGGGCTGGCTCCGGGCGCAGGGACTGACGAGCGTCATCGCGGCGGGAGATACGTTCCGCGCCGGCGCGATCGAGCAACTGCTCGTGCACGGGGAACGCCTCGGCATTCGCGTGGTCCGCCAACAGGAGGGCAGCGACCCCGCCGCCGTCGCGTTCGACGCGGTCCAGCACGCTCGGGCCCGGGGGGTCGACGTGGTGCTCGTGGACACCGCTGGACGTCAACACACCAACGAGAACCTGATCGAGGAGGCGAAAAAGATCCGCCGGGTCGTCCAGCCGGCGCTGACGGTGTTCGTCGGCGACGCGCTCAGCGGCAACGATGTGCTCGAGCAAGCGCGACTGTTCGACCGGGCCGTCGGCATCGACGGGCTGATCCTGACCAAGCTCGATGCGGACACGAAAGGGGGCGCCGCGCTCAGCGCGACGTACGTGACGAAGAAGCCGATCCTGTTCGTGGGTGTCGGGCAGGGGTATTCGGACTTCCGACCGTTCGACCCCGACTGGCTCGTCCAGCGCCTGTTCGCCGAAGGGGCCGCGGCGTGAGCGCCCGGCTCGAGCTCGTCCTCGTCCGTCCGAAGGAGGACGGAAACGTCGGCGCCGTCGCCCGGCTCGCCCGGAACTTCGGCGTCGACCGCCTCGTCCTGGTCGCACCGCGGGCGGCGGTCGGACCCGAAGCCCGCCGTCGCGCGATGGCGGGCCTACCGTTCCTCCGTTCTGCCCGCCGAGCTCCCACCCTTCGCTCCGCGGTCGCGGGGTCCGACCTCGTGATCGGGACGACCGACCTCTCTACCGGCCGTTCCAGCGCGTATCTTCGGCGCTCGATCGGGCCGGAGCGGCTGGGGGAGGCCCTCGTGCCGGT
>JASHUL010000097.1 GCA_030039995.1 Thermoplasmata archaeon | reverse complement strand
CCGAACCGACGCTCGTCGCGCTCGAGATGTTCGGCGCCGGCAACCTCATTGTCGCTCGCTCCGGGAAGATCGTGGCCGCCGCCCACAGCCGGCGGTGGGCCCATCGGACCGTCCGGGTCGGCGTGGAGTATTCCCGCCCGCCGGTCCGGCTCGACCCGTGGACGTCGGGTCGAGCCGTCCTCGAGGCCGAACTCGCTCGCTCCCGCACCGACCTCGCGAGCACGCTCGCGGCGCGGCTCTCGTTCGGGGGACCTGTCGGGGAGGAGCTGGTCGTCCGCGCGGAACTGGACGGCTCCGCTCCCGCGGCGACCGACGCCGCCCACGCCGCCGAGCGTCTCGCGGGGGTCACCTCGGAACTCCTCCAGGAGGTCGGAGATCGACCGCAAGGATTCGTCTACGTACGGGGTAGCACGGTCGTCGACGCGACGCCGTACCGCTCCCGTCGATGGGCGACCGACGGCGAGGTCCGCGAGGAGGCACGATCGACATTCTCCGACGCCGCTCAGGAGTACTTCCGCAGCCTGGCACCGGAGACTCCGTCGCCCGAGATCGCCGAGGCGGAGCGCCGCCGTCAGGGTCTGCTCCGGCTGCGCGACCAGCAGGCCGCAGCGGTCGCCGGGCTCACGGAGTCGATCCGTTCGGAGCGAGCGGGCGCGGAAGCGATCTATTCCCACTATGCCGAGGCGGACTCCGCCCGGCGTACGGCGGCCTTGGAGCACCCGGGAGAGGTGACGATCCGGGTCGCGCTCGGCGACCGGGAGGTTCCGCTCCGGGTCGACGTATCGCCTCGGGAGACCGCGCAACAGATCTACGAGGAAGTGAAGCGCCTGCAGTCCAAGTTGGCCGGAGCGACCGCGGCGCTCGCCGACACGGAGCGGCGCATCGCCGAACCGGACCGGGAGGATCCGAGGGCCCGGGCGCCCTCGCGTTCGGCCGAGCCGAGCCGCCGGAAGCTCCACTGGTTCGAACGGTTCCGCTGGTTCGTGAGCTCGGAAGGTGCGATCGTACTGGCCGGGCGCGACGCTTCGTCGAACGACCTCTTGGTCCGGCGGAACTTGAAGGACGGCGACGTCTACCTGCACGCCGACCTCCAGGGGGCCGCGAGCGTCGTCGTGAAGCACCCTCCCCCCGGCGCCCCGGTCCTCAGCGACACCACGCTGCGCGAGGCCGGGCAATGGGCCGTCGCGTTCTCGAAGGCGTGGCGGGCCGGTCTCGCCTCGGCCTCGGCGTTCTGGGTCACGCCGGATCAAGTCTCCAAATCGGCCGCCAGCGGCGAGTTCGTGGCGCGGGGAGCGTGGGCGATCCACGGGACGAAGCACTTCCTACACGACCTGCCGACGGAGGTCGCGATCGGCACGATCGACTACGAAGGGGAGTCGCTCTGGACCTGCGCGCCGCCGTCGGCGGTACGGGCCCGGGGGACGGTGCGCGCTCTTCTCGTCCCCGGCCCCGAGCGAGACCGGGAGGCGCTCGAGGTCGAGCTCGCGCGCGAGCTGGGCCTCAGCCGGACTCGGCTCCAGTCCCTGCTGCCCGCGGGCGGCGTCTCCCGGCGGACGTAGAGCCGCTGGACGTCCGCGGCGGCGAACCTCGCCCCCGGATGCTTCCACGTGCGCCCGTGCGCCCGGAGCCCGACGACCACGGCGCGGTCTCCGTGAACGACCACCGTGCGACCGACCTCGACCTCCTCGGACGGGTCGACGACCCATCGCTCCGCATACGTCCGATCGCGGTCGACCACGGAGACGGGGACCGACCGCTCTCCCTCCCGGGTCGCCCACACGGTCAACCCGTCGGACGGGAGCGCGGCCGGCACGCTCTCGCCACCCCGAACCTCGATGCGACGGATGCGCAGGGACTCGGGATGGCCGGGTACTCCCGACCCGACCTGGAGCCGCCGATGTCGGGGCACCGCCACCCGAGACGCGACCGATTTCGCTCCCTCGGAGACCACCAGGGAGACCTCCGTGGTCTCGGGCGCTCGCTGGACGAACGGATGCGTCCAGCGACAGACCTGGCATCGCGCGAGCCCGGAAAGCCGGACGAGCGGGTCCGCCCCGCCCCGATCCCAGCGGAGGATCCGATGCGGGGTGGTCCGGCCGCAACTCTCGCAAGGGAGGCTCGCGGCGCGGACCCTCTTTGGGTCCGTCGACGCCTCCGGCTCCGGAGCGTCCCCCGCGGTCACGTCCCGCACGACCCCGCGCGGAAGCTTGAGCGTTCCCGGCGGTCGTCCCTCGGCAGCGCCGTCCTCCGGGCCGCCGAGTTAAGTAGGCGCACCTCCCGTCCGTAGGGGTCGAGGGCCGATCGTGTCGAATCGTCGCGGGCGCGACCTCGAGTTCTTCTCCCGAGGCAACGGACCGTGAGGCGACGGACGCGGTCGGCCCCGTCGGTCGGCATTCTCGGCGTCGGCTACATGGGGATCGCTACGGCGTTGGCGTTCGCGGCCCGGGGCCGGACGGTGTTCGCGCACGACATCAATCCGAAGGTCCGCGCCTCCCTCCGCCGAGGGCGCAGTCCGTACGACGAACCGGGTCTGGCACAGTTGCTCCGGCGCGAGGTCCGACTCGGTCGATTCCGCGTGCTCGACACGGTCGACGAGCTGGCCCAGCGCGCGGAGTGCATCTTCCTCTGCGTCCCGACGCCGGCCCGCCGGGACGGCGCGGTCGACCTCGGACCCCTGCGAACCGCGGTCAACGCACTCGGGCGAGCGATCCGGGCCGCGCGGGGATACCGCGTCGTCGTCGTGAAGAGTACGGTCGTTCCGGGCACCACCGACGAGGTCGTAGAACCGCTCCTCCGTCGGGCGAGCGGGAAGAGCACGGCCGCGCTCAGCGTCGCGGTCAACCCCGAGTTCCTGTCCGAGGGCCGAATGGTCGAGGACGCGATGCGTCCCGCCCGGATCGTCGTGGGGGCTCGAGATCCGCGCGCCCGACAGCGGTTGCGACGCGTCTACGCCGGGTTCCCGGCTCCGGTACTCGAGCTCACGCCGTCGGGCGCCGAGCTCGTCAAGCACGGCTCCAACGAGTTCTTGGCGCTGAAGGTCTCCTACGCCAACGAGCTCGCCCGCTGGTCCGAGCAGCTGGGTACCGACGTCGACACGGTCGTGGAGGCGATCGGAGCCGACCCGCGGATCGGCACGGCATTCCTTCGAGCGGGTCCGGGATTCGGCGGCAGCTGCTTCGACAAAGACCTTCGAGCGTTCGCGCGACGCGGCGAGTCGCTGGGGGTGGCGCCCCGGATCCCCGGCACCGTGCTGGCGGTCAACCGCGACCAGACCGCGCACGCCGTCGAACTGATCCGGTCGGCGGTGCCCTCGTTACGCGGCCGAACGGTCGCGGTCCTCGGTCTCGCGTTCAAGGCCGGTACGGACGACGTGCGCGAGACGCGCGCGCTCCCGATCGTCGAACGGCTCGTCGCCGACGGCGCCCGCGTGCGGGTGCACGACCCTTCGGCCGTCGAGAATTTCCGGGCGCTGTGGGAACGGACCGGACGCACCGGCGCGGTCCAGTTCTCCCGGTCGGTCGGAAACGCGCTCGCGGACGCGGACCTCGCGGTCGTCCAGGTCGACTGGCCCGTCTACCGACGCTGGAAGCCGGCGTGGAGCCGACGGATGCGTTCGCCGATCGTCGTGGACCTTCGCCGAGGGATCGACGGTCGGCTCGCCGCGCGTGCCGGACTCACGGTGCTCGCCCTCGGCCGGGGCTCTGCCGTCGGTCCGGGTCCCGGGGGCCGCCCCCGCGGGAGGGAACGCCGATGAAGGTCGTCATCCCGGCCGCCGGTCTCGGGACGCGGTTCCTGCCGGCGACGAAGAGTCAGCCGAAGGAGATGCTCCCCGTGGTCGACCGCCCGATCATCCAGTACGTCGTCGAGGAAGCCGTCGCGTCCGGTGCGGACGATATCCTCATCGTCACCGGTCGCGGCAAGCGAGCGCTCGAGGACCACTTCGACCACCTCCCCGAGTTCGAGGTCGCGGGTCGCCCGCCCGAGATGGAGCGGCTCGCCGAGCTCATCCGGAAAGCGCAGATCCACTTCGTCCGGCAGCGGGAGCCGAAGGGTCTCGGGGACGCCATCGGTCTGGCGCGGTTCCATACCGGTCGCGACCCGTTCGGGGTCCTGCTCGGCGACACGATCAACGTCGCCGACCCACCGCTCCTTCGCCAGCTCTGGGACCGGTATGAGGCCCTCCATGCCCCCGTCCTCGCGGTCGAGGAGGTGCCGGAAGAGAAGGTCCGGGACTACGGGATCGTCGAGGGGAAGGAGGTCTCTCCGGGTCTCTATCGGTGCGAACGACTGCTGGAGAAGCCCGAGCCGTCCGAGACCCCGAGCCGGCTCGGGATCACCGGCGCGTACGTCCTCACGCCGTCGATCTACCCGGCGATCGACCGCACCCGCCCCGGTCGGCGCGGCGAGATCCAGGTCACCGACGCGCTCGAACTCCTCGCGACCGAGGAGCCGGTGTTCGCCTCCACCTTCCGGGGCGTCCGGTACGACATCGGCGACCGGTACCTTTGGCTCCGCGCGAACCTCGAGTTCGCCTTCCGGCAGCCCGAGCACCGGGAGCGCCTGCGCCCGGTCCTGGAACGACTGCTCGCTGAGTCCCCCGCCCCTCCGAAGCCCCGTCCGGCCCACCGTCGGAGGGAACGCCGTGCCGACTGAAAGGGGCGAATCCCGCGTCGCGGTCGTGACCGGGGCGAGCCGGGCCCTGGGCCGAGAGATCGCCCGGGCGCTCGTCGCGAAGGAATTCCGCGTGGCGACGTGCTCGACGGGCCCCGCCGGACCGGGGGTCGGGGAGTCTCTCCACGTCGCCGTGGACGTTCGGGACCCGGAGTCGGTCGGACGGTTCGCCGAGGCCCTGGGGTCGCACTTTGGTCGCGTCGACGCGGTCGTGAACAACGCCGGCTTCGCCTCCCCCGTCGCGCCGCTCGGCTCGGCCACCGTCGAGGAGATACGGCGGACGTTCGAGACGAACGCACTGGGGCCGATCTTCGTCGCCCGCGCCCTCTTGCCGCGCCTCACCGCCGCACCCGGCGGAGGCGTGGTCGTCAACATTGCCTCGCGCGCGGCGATCACCCCCGTCCCCGGTCTCGCGGCGTACTCGGCGAGCAAGGCCGCGCTCGTCGCCTTCACGCTCGACCTGGCGAAGGAGACGCCGTCCGACCGGCTCTTCGCCGTCGCGGTCTGCCCGGGAGGGATCGACACGGAGATGCGGGCGCGTCTCTACGGCGCGGACGACGCCCGCCGGCAGCTCCCGGTCGGGGACGTCGCCCGCGTCGTGGCGGAGATCGTCTCCGACCGCACCGTCGCCGGTCGGGGATTCGCCTCGGGATCGGCCGTCCTCGTGACCCGCGAACAGGGGGCGGCGGTCGTCGAGTGGCCGGCCGACGCCCGGGGGTTTTCGAGCCTCGAGTGGCGGGGCCCGGCGAAGGGCTAAGACGAGCCGTGCGTCCGGAACGCCGAGCGATGACCGCCCGGGACGCGCCGGAGCCGACGCCCTGTCACGTCTGCGGCGCCGCCGGGGTGCGACCGTTCCTCGACCTCGGTCTCCAGCCTCTCGGGAACGCCTTCCTCCCCCCCGAGGAGGTCGGGGGCGAACGTCAGTATCCCCTCGTGATGGGCGTTTGTTCCGACTGCCATCTGGTCCAGATCGTCGCCCCGGCGCCCCCGGAAGCGACGAACCGCGTCTATCGCCAGTACTCCTACGTGCCCACCGGCGTCACGCTCGAACGGCATTACGCCGAGCTCGCGGAGGAGATCGTCCGAGCGGTGGGCCCACGCCCCCGAGCGCGGTTCCTCGACATCGGGAGCAACGACGGGCTGCTCCTACGCTCGATCCTCGCTCGTGCCCCGGACGCCCGGGTCCAGGGAGTCGAGCCGTCGCCCCGGATCGCCGCGATCGCCCGCGGGCACGGGGTTCCGACCCTCGACGGCTTCTTCACCCCCGAGGTCGCGCGCGAGGTCGCCGCTCACGGAGGCCCGGTCGACGTCGCCAGCGCGACGCAGGTCCTGCAGCACGTGCGGGCGCCGGTCGAGTTCCTCCGGACCGCGCACGAGCTGCTCGCGCCGGACGGGATCCTTGCGCTGGAGGGTCGAGCGTACTTTCCGTCCGTCCGCGAGGAGGTCGCCTTCGACACGTTCTACCACGAGCTGCTGTACGGTTTCACGCTCCACTCGCTCGAACGGCTGCTCGCGCTCGCCGGGTTCTCGGTCTTCGATGCCGTCCCGACCGAGGCGTACGGCGGGTCGCTGCGCGTGCTCGCCCAGCGCACCGACACGGGCCGCCGTCCGGTCCGGCCCTCCGTGGCGGCCGTGCGGGTCGCCGAGGAATCGGCCGGCGTCACCCGGTTCGCGAGCTACCGCGAGTTCGCCGGCCAGGTCGAGCGGGTCCGAACGAGTCTCCGGGAGACCGTGGCCAACGCCGTCTCGGGGGGACGGTCCCTCGCGGGGTACGGGGCTCCCTCAACCGGCACGACGCTGCTGAGCTACTGTGGTCTCGGGAGCGACGTCGTCCGATACATCGTGGACGACAACCCGTTGAAGCAGGGATTGGTCACGCCCGGGACGCACATCCCGATCCGCTCGTCGGAAGCGCTGCGCGAGCATCCGGTCGACTTCGTCCTTCTGATCGCCTGGCGTCTTCGCGACGAGATCGTCGCCCGGCTGGAGCGAGCCCGACCCGACCGTCTTCGCGGGGTCATCGTCCCGCTGCCGACACCCGAGCTGCGGCCGACGGAGGTGCCGGTCCGATGACGAAGGTGCTGGTGACCGGCGCCGGCGGATTCATCGGGAGCCACCTGGTCGATGCCCTGCTCGCCCGGGGGGACGAGGTGATCGCCCTCGACGTCGGTCGGAAGTTGCCGGTGAACCTGACCGAAGCGGCGGGTCGCCCCGGCTTCGTCTACCGGCGATGTGACGTCACCCAGCCCCTCGCTGTGCGCCGCGCGTTCGGCGACCGGCCCGGCGCGGTCGTGCACGCGGCGGCGACCGTCGGCGTGGCGTCGTACGTCGCGTCGCCGATGGAGACCGTCGAGTCGAGCGTGATCGGTACCCGCACGGTCCTCCGGACCGCGATGGAGCGCTCGGTGCGGTTCGTCTACCTGAGCTCGAGCGAGGTGTTCGGCCGTAACCCGGCCGTCCCTTGGCTCGAGACCGCGGACCGCGTGCTCGGGGACCCGAGCCTCGATCGGTGGAGCTACAGCTCGAGCAAAGGACTCTGCGAGCATCTCGTGAACGCCGCCCACACCGAGCACGGACTTCCGACCTCGATCGCCCGTCCGTTCAACATCTACGGCGCCCGACAGCGGCCGGCGTTCGTGATCCCGCTCACCGTGCATCGGGTGCTGAACGGGAACGCCCCGGTCGTCTACGGGGACGGAGCGCAGACCCGGTGCTTCACCTACATCGCGGACCTCATCGCGGCGCTCTTGCTCTGCCTGGAGCGCGACTCCGCGGTCGGCGAGACGTTCAACTTCGGATTCCCCAAGGAACGGACGATTCTCGAGGCGGTCCGCGCCGTGCTCGCCGCCTCTGGCTCGGACCTCATCCCGACGCACGCGGACGCGAAGGCGACGTTCGGGGCGGGCTTCGATGAGATCCCCCGCCGGGTCCCGGACGTCCGCAAGGCCGAGCGGGTCCTTGGCTGGGTGGCCCGTTCGGACCTGCCGGACGGTCTGCGTCCGACCGTGGAGTGGGCCCGGGCCCATCCCGAATGGCTCCGGCTTCCGCTCGGGTGACCGGACCGGCCGCGAGGGAGCCTATCCCTGGTTGTGGTGGAAGCCGACCAGCGACCGCCAGGCGTTGTTGAGCCCGACGGCGAGGCGCGGGGCGAACCCGTAGAGGAACATCAGCGTCGTGGGCACGGTGAGCGGCCGGCGGATCCCG
>JASHUL010000096.1 GCA_030039995.1 Thermoplasmata archaeon | reverse complement strand
AGTTGCCAGGAGGGTTCGGTGACCGTCGGGTTGGGGGGCACGTTCACCTGCACGATCGTCGCGCCGCCGTCGCCCAACGGCTCGTACTACGTCATCGGCGCCGATTCGACGCTCGACCCTCTCACGAACGCGACGCAGAACTTCACGATCGACCAGTCCGTAGCGGTCGCCCCTTCCTCCGGCCACGTAGGCACCTCCGTTACGGTGACCGGCACCGGGTTTTCGGCCACGGCGACGGCATCGGTCGTGTGGGACTCCACGACCCCGCTCTGTGGTTCGACCACGGATGCGGACGGCAGCTTCTCCTGCGCCGGGTCGGTCCCCCCGTCGGAGCTGGGAACGAACTTCGTGCTCGCCGAGACCGGCTCCATCCAGAACAGCACGACCTTCAGCGTGACCACGTCCTTCGCGCTCAGCGTGTCCGATGGACCCCCCGGCACGATCACGACTCTTACCGGGAACGGCTTCGACCCGTCGTTGAGCTACGACTACTGCCTTCAGACGACGTCCGTGGCCTGCACCGTCGCCGTCTCCAGCTTCTCCCCGGAAACGAACGGGTCGATCCCGTCCGGGGTCACCCTCACGGTCCCCGATTCCGAGACGGCGGGCTCCTACTTCGTCGACGTCTCCACTTCGGGAACCTTCGTGATCTCGGCCGGGTTCGAGGTCACGTCCGAGACGCTCGAGCTCTCCCCGACTTCCGGAGCGGTCGGCACGGCGATCACCCTCTCGGGCTCGGGCTACGCCCCGGACGACTCCTATTCGTACTGCTACCAGGCGACCTCGGTGTCCTGCCTCGCGGGTGCCCCGACGTTCGTCGCCGACTCGAGCGGCGACATTCCGTCCGGGACCGTGGTGGACGCGAGCGCCTCGACCGACGGCGCGCACGACGTGGACGTCTTCCTCTCGAGCACGCTGCTCGTCTCGGTGGGCTTCACGGTCGAGCCCGCGCTCGCCGTCGCCCCGACGTCGGGAGCGGTCGGCACCGCGGTCACCGCCACCGGTACGGGACTCGACGCCACGGCCGCCTTCAACCTGACCTGGGCGGGGGCGACGGTCAACTGTACCGATGCCAACACCACGTCGCTCGGAAACGCGACCTGCGCGTTCGACGTTCCGCCGACTCCGGGCGGGACGGCCTCCCTGGTCTTGACCGAGGGCGCTCTCGCACCGTCCACCACGTTCACGGTGACGGTCTCGTTCGTCTCTTCCCCGACCTCGGGCCCCGTGGGCACAAGCGTCGACTGGATCGGAGAGGGATTCCCCGCCTCTACGGCCTTCACGGTGGCGTGGAACATCTCCACCTCGGGGACGTTATGTTCCGGGACCAGCGGAACGGACGGCACGGCCGGGTGCACGGCCGACGTTCCGACCGCCCCGAGTGGCACCTACTCGGTCCAAGATTCCACCGTGGGGGTCGTAGCGACGACCGACTTCCTCGTCGTGGCCGCGCTGGCCGTCTCACCGGATGCGGGCCCGTCCGGGACGGCCGCCGTGGCCACCGGCACGGGGTTCGACGCCAGTGTCCCGTACACCCTGACGTGGGACACCTCGACCGCACTCTGCGCAGGTTCGTCGACCCTCGCGGACGGGTCCTTCAGCTGCGCGTTCGACGTCCCCGCCTCGACGGGGGGACCGAACACTCTCCTCGCGGAGGAGGGCACCAACTCCGCCAGCACGACGTTCACGATCGGCGCGGCGATCAGCATCTCGTCCAACACCGGCTTCGTCGGGGCCGCCGTGAGCGTCACCGGCGTGGGATTCGATCCCAGCTCGAACTACAATCTGGTGTGGGACAACGTGACCATCCTCTGTAACGGCACCACCTCGAGCGCGGGCGGGTTCGGCTGCTCGTTCGACGTGCCGACCACCCCTGCCGGCGTCCACAACGTCACCGCCGTCGAAGGCGTGTATTCCCCGACGGTCCTGTTCACGGTGGCTCCGTCGCTCTTGCTCAGCGCGTCGCAAGGTCCGCCGGGGGCGCCGGTGAACGCCACCGGGGCCGGCTTCGCGGGTAGCGCGACCTTCGCGCTCGCGTTCGCCGGCGCGACGCTCTGCAACGGCACGACGTATCCGGACGGTGGCTTTGCCTGTTCGTTCGTCCTCCCGGACGCCCCGGGAGGTCAGAGCACCATCTCGGCCGCGACCGGGTCCAACGAAGCGTCCGCGTCCTTCAATGTGGTCGCGCTGCTGGGACAGTCGACCGGCAGCGGCATCGTCGGCAGCGCGGTCACCGCGCTCGGAGCGGGGTTCACCGCGATGACGGAGGTGTCGGTCTACTGGAACACGTCGACGCCGCTCTGCTCGGCCAACGCTTCCTCGGTCGGGTCGTTCGCCTGCCAATACACTGTCCCGACGGCCGCCGGGGGGGCCCACCTCGTCGATGCGATCCAGGGGTCCGAGACCGTCAGCGCGACGTTCTCGGTCGTGCCGGCGGTGTCCGTCAACCCGACCACCGCCAAGGTGGGTGCGAGCGTCCAGGTCACCGGCACCGGCTTCGTGGCGGAGGAGCACGTGGCGGTGCTCTGGAACTCCACGAGCACGCTCTGCAACCCGCTCGCCAACACGAACGGGGGTTTCACGTGTTCCTTCGTCGTCCCGGCGTCGGGCGCGGGCCCGGTCTCGATCAGTGGCGAGCAGGGAACGTACGCTCCGTCAGTGTACTTCACGGTCCTCGCGGGTCCGCCGGTCCCGGGACCGTCGTCTTCGGCCTCTCCCGTCCCGTGGTGGGCGGTGATCGCGGGCGCGGTGATCGTGGGACTGGTGCTCGTCGGCCTGATCGTCTTCGAGATCGGCCGGGGTCGACGGTCGCGCCGACGTTCGACGGGATCACCGGGCACCGCCCCGGTGCAGGCCTGGCAGGGGGTGCCCGAGTCCCCGGGTTCAGGAGGACCGACCCCCGGGGGGCCCCCGGCACCCGCCCCGGCGGTCCCCGCGCCCGTGCCGACGTCCGGGGGTGGCACAACTTCGGGTGGGGCCGAACCACCCGAGGACATCGACGTGCTGATCCAGCGTCTCGAGCGGATGAGCCAGCAAATGTTCAAGAAGTCGCCCCGCGAGCTGTCGTCCGACGAGGGGACCACCGAGGACGAGAAACCGCCGAACTGACGGCCCCGCCGACGAATCCGACCTACGCCGGGACCGGCAGCGCGGTGTGATGCCCGAGGGTCGGGTAGAGCGCCTTGGCGATCAGCTCGGGGCTCGGCCGACCGCCGGGCTCCTTCGAGGCGAACGCCGCCCGTACCGTTCGCTCCAGGTGGGGAACGGTCGGGTAGTCCCCCAGCTCCGAGACCCGGACCCAGGCGTACTCGGTGTGCTCCTGGGAGTCGATTTTCGGCTCCTTCTTTCCGCGCGCGGCGCAGTGGAAGTAGACCCCGACGGTCGGGCGGATCTTCCCACGGCGAGAGAGGGTCCGGAACACTTCGGCGTGGAAGAGAGACCCGACGCGGACGTCGAAACCGGTCTCCTCACGGGCCTCGCGGCGGGCGGCCTTCGTCAACGTCTCGCCCGGCTCCACGTGACCCGCCGGAAGGTCCCAGGCCCCGGGGTTCGATACCATCGGAGAGCGGTGGAGGAGTAGGATCTTGTCGTCGCGGAAGATCGCGACACCCGCGGCGACGCGGGCCTTGAGGTTGTCCGAGGATGGTCTCATGAGAGGGGGACCGTAGAGTTACCGG
>JASHUL010000095.1 GCA_030039995.1 Thermoplasmata archaeon | reverse complement strand
CGGCACGGCCCTCCATTGGGCCGGGGACGTTCGACTCTCCGGACCGATCGCCACGCTGGGCGAGCGGGTCGTCCGCGGTACCGTCGACAAGAAAGCCGACGGACTGTTCGAGAACGCGCGGAAGAAGCTCGAGTCGCCCTAAGCGCGCGCGGCGCCCAGGAACTTACCCGGCTCCTTCACGAACTTGCGCCGGCACGCGTCCGCGCAAAAGTAGTACTTCGTGCCGTCAACCGTCGCGGTAAGCGGGCTCGTCGTCTCGACGGTCATCCCGCAGACCGGGTCGATCGCCTCGCCGGCAGCGGGCGCGACGGGCGCCGGGGCGGGCGTGCTCCGCCGCACCCGTGTGACCTCCGCCAGAATGCTGACCGCGATCTCCTCGGGGGTGGTCGCCGCGACGTCCACGCCGGCGGGATTGCGGATCCGGGCGATCTGTTCGTCCGTGATCCCGTCGTCCCGGAGGGTCGCGAACACCGACTGGGCCCGCTTGCGGCTCGCCACCAGACCGGCGAACGCGACCGGCGCCCGGGCGATCTGCGAGAGCGCGCTCTCGTCGTACTTCCCCATGCTCGCGACCACGGCGTAGGTCGTGGGCGACAGGTTCGGCATGATCTCCTCCAGCTCACCGACCAGCTCGTCGACCTCCGGGAGCTCGGACGCTTCGACCCCCGGGGCCACGAGGACGACCCGGTAGCCGAGGAGCGGCCCCAGCGCGGCGAGGCTCGTCGCGACCGGGGAGTCTCCGACGACGAGGAGGGTCGGTTTCGGCCGGTTCGGGTCGATGAAGATCTCCACGGTGCCCCCGCTCTGGCACGTCATCGCGTGGTTAACGACTCCCTCCTCGACGGGGAACGAATCCGGGTCGGGGGTGACCCGCAAGAGGCGAGGGGTGCCCGCACGAAGCGACTCCAGGGCCTCCGCGACGAGGAGGTGCTCGGTGCACGCGCCCCCGACCCACCCCACATGCGAACCGTCCTCCCGGACAATCGCCTGGTAGCCCGGGCGACCGGAAGTCGGGCGGACGACCCGCACGACGGTCGCGAGCGCGAACGGCACGCCCTGGCCCCGGAGCTCCTGCGCGAGCGCCGCGACATCGGGGCGTCGGTAGAGGCGACGCGGGATCGGATGCTCCTCGGGCGAGGCGTGCAACGCCCAGCGGGGCGCGGAGAGGCGGTCGAGGAGCTCGGGCAGCGAAGCACCGGCGGAGACGGCCGATTCGATCTGCGACAGCTCCTCTTCGGTGTCGACGTCGACGAGGGTCCCGGGGTCCTCCACCGGCACCTCCCGTATCTCGTCCGAGTGATTCGGAAAGATCGCGCGGCACCCGATGTCGCCTCGGATCGTGTCGATCTCGTCGGCGAGCTCCGTGGCGAAGACCACCGGATTCCCCCACACGCCTTTGTACGTCGGCACGAAGATGCGACCCCCGTCCCTCCTCGCGTGCTGAGCGAGATGGCGGATCGTCTCGGGGAGGACAAACGGCTGGTCCGCGAGGACGATCATCACGTGCTGCGCCCGCCCGACGACCGCACGGACCCCCGCCCGGAGGGAGCTGGCCATTCCCTCCGCGTACTCGCGATTCACGACGACGGTCGTGCCGGCCAGGTCCACCGCAGTTCGAATCTCGTCCGCCCGGTGCCCGAGGACTACGACGACCTCCTCGATGCCGCCCTGCCGCAGGTTCTCGAGCGTCCGCTCGAGCAGCCGGCGGCCTCCGATCGTGACGAGCGCTTTCGGGCGCCCCATGCGGGACGATGTGCCCGCGGCCAGGACGACGGCCGCGGTACCGGAACCCACGGGGGCCCGTCGCCGAGGTTTGGAAGACGGCTTGCTTGCGGCCACGGCCGCCGTCGAGGGGCCCGAACGGTGTAAGCGTTGCGCCGGCGACCCGAACTGTTCACAGCGCGAACAGTAATCTTTCACGGCGATTACCCCGCTCGTGTTCCGCTGCGCGGAGCCCGCAGAGGGTCGCGCCACCGCGACGTCCGGCCGCGCCGGGCGCCGCTTCGCCTCCGTCGGTTGGGGCGCCGCGAGTTGAGACGGCGGTCACGAGACGATGCTCGAGCTCTACGTCCCGGCGCTCGTCGTGGGATTCTTGATCACACTGCTCGAATTGACGGAGGTCGTCGCTCTCGTCTTCGCCCTCAGCGCCGACCAGACGTCGGTTCGGCCGGTGGCGCTCGGCGCGGTCAGCGGTACCGCAGTCGTGGCGGTGATCGCCCTCGGGTTCGCGGCGGTGCTCGTCGCGTTCCCGCGGAGCGACCTCCTGTGGGCCTCGGCGGTCGTGCTCGCCGTGTTCGGAGTCTACCTGTTCCGGAGCACGGTGAGGACGTACCGATTCTCCCGCTGGGCGTCGACGCCCGGGGCAACTCCACCGCCACCCCGTCGCACGGTCGTCCAATTCGGGGGTGGGTTCTCGGTCGGCGCCGTCGAGACCACCGAGGCGGTGATCGTGCTTCTCGCCCTCGCGGCGGCCGGCTACGGATTCTCGGCGCTCGTGGGGGCGGTCGCTGGCGGCACCGTGCTCGTGATCGCGGCGGTGCTGGTGCACGACCGGATCCGCCGGATCAAGGTGCCGTGGCTGAAGCTCGGCGGCACGTCGCTGCTGTTCTCCTTCTCGATCTTCTGGGCCGGGGAAGCCGCCGGCGTCAACTGGCCCGGCGGGGACCTGATCTTGATTCCGCTCGTGATCGTCGTCGCCGTGGTCGCCCGAGGCGCGATCGCGGCCCTGACCCGCCCGGCCCCGTCCGGCGCCCCGGCCTGACGACGGTGTCGCGCGTCGTTAATTTTGTTAACTCTAAAGTGTATAAATGCGCCCGCCGTTCCCCCGGCGATGCCGGACGAGAGCGTGGCGCTCCCGCGAGCTTTCTCCTCGGCGAAGCGCGAGCTGCTACTGCTGTTGAAGCAACGTCCGGACCTCTCGCTCGCGGAGATCGCCCGGGCCCGGAAGATCTCGAAGGTCGCCGCGCTCCATCACCTGTCGGCGCTCGAGGACCAGGGACTGGTCGAGCGGTCGTACGCGAGAGAGTCCGTCGGCCGGCCGGCCGTCCATTTCCGCTTGAGCCAGCGGTCCGCCGACCTCTTCCCCCAAGCGTACACCCAGATGTCGCTCACCGCCCTCGACTACATTCAGCGACATCTCGGCCGAGACGCGGTCGTCGGGATGCTGCAGGAGCGGTCGAGGGAGGTCGCCGAGCAGGGTCGACCCCGCCTCGCGGACCGGGACCTGAGGTCCCGAGTGGAGGAACTCGCCCGGATCCGTGCGGAAGGGGGCTACATGGCCGAGGTCGGGGGACGCCGGGGCGAGGTGGTCGAGATGCGCGAGCACAACTGCCCCGTCCTCGCGATCGCCGGCCGGTACCCCGAGGCGTGCGAGGTCGAGCGTCGGATGTTCGAGTCGATGCTCAAGGCGGACGTTTCGACGTCGCACCGGGTGGTCGCCGGCGACCCGGTGTGCCGCTTTCTGATCCGCCCGCGTCGCGAGGAGCCGTGAGGCGAGCCCCACCCCGAACCACGGCCGAGCGGCGACGCTGCGCGGTCGTCACCGGCGCGAGCCACGGCCTCGGGTCGGTCGTCACCCGACTCCTCGCTGGCGAGGGATACGACCTCATCCTGGTGGCCCGGGAGCCGGCCCCGCTCGCAAAGGAGGCCCGCGAGGCACGGAGGTTCGGAGGTTCCGTCGTCGAGGTCGCGGGCGACGTCGCGACGGCCGCGACCCGAGCCCGGATCGTGGAGGCGGTCGGGCGACGATCGGGCCTCGACCTCCTCGTGAACAACGCCTCGGAACTCGGTCCGTCGCCACTGCCGCCGCTCGTGAAGATGCCCCTCGACGCGCTCGAAGCGGTCTACCGGGTGAACGTCGTCGCCCCGGTCGCTCTCGTCCAAGGGCTCCTGCCGGCCCTCCGCCGTCGCAAAGGTCTCGTCGTCAACATTTCGAGCGACGCCGCGGTCGGCGGCTACCCGGGATGGGGGGCGTACGGGGCGAGCAAAGCCGCGCTCGACCTCGTCTCACTGACGCTCGCCCACGAGCTCTCCGAGGCGGGGGTCAGCGTGGTCGCGGTCGACCCCGGCGACATGCGCACTCGAATGCACCAGTCCGCGTACCCGGGGCAAGACATCTCCGACCGCCCCCTGCCCGAGGTTACGCTGCCGTTCTGGGCATGGCTGCTCGGGCGACCGATGACGGAAGTCTCGGGGCACCGGTTCCGGGCGCAGGCCGACCACTGGGGACCCGACCCATGATGCGCTCCGAGTTCGAGTTCGATCGACCGCGGGAACTCGAGGCGACCGCCCCACCCGAGACCCGGGGACTCGGCCGTGACGGGGTCCGCCTCATGGTCACCGACCCGCACGGATCCACTCACCACGTTTTCCGCGACCTGCCGTCCTTGCTGGCGCGGGGCGACGTCCTGGTGGTGAACGAGAGCGCGACGCTGCCGGCGAGCCTGCCCGCCCGAGGGCCGTCGGGCAACTTCCTGCTCAACGTGTCGACCCGGTATGCGGCGGCGGTCTGGCTCGCCGAGCCCCGTTGGGGGGTCGGCGCCCCTGGACCCGTTCCGCTCGAGCCCGGCACCGCCGTGGTCGCGGGCACGGCCCGGTTCTTTCCTATCGAACCGTATCCGGGCATCCCTCGACTCTGGTTCTTCCGGTCGGAGGGGGACGTGGGCCGCGCGATGTCCGACCACGGCCGTCCGATCCGCTACGGTTACGTCGCGCACCCGTACGGTCTCGACGCCTACCAGACGATCTTTTCCCGCGTTCCTGGCAGTGCGGAGATGCCCTCGGCCGGTCGGCCGTTCACTCGGTCCGTGCTGCGACGGCTCGAGGGACGCGGCGTCGAGATCTGCCGCGTGGTGCTGCACACCGGGGTCTCGAGTCTAGAGTCGGAGCCGGGCGGGGACTCCATTCCGCCCGTCTATCCGGAGCCGTTCGAGGTTAGTACGAGCACGTCCGACGCCGTCAACCGGGCCCGCAGCGACGGACACCGGGTGGTCGCGGTCGGCACGACCGTCCTTCGCGCGCTGGAGACCGCCTGGGACGGCGGTCGCGTGGTCCCTCGGCGCGGCTTCACCCAGCTCACGATCGGACCCGGACGGCCGACGCCGTCGGTGGATGGGTTGGTCACCGGTTTCCACGACCCTCGGACGTCGCATCTCGCTCTCCTGTTCGGGTTCGCCGGGGAAGACCGGGTGCGGTCCGCCTACGCGGAGGCGGTCCGGGCTCGGTACCTCTGGCACGAGTTCGGGGACAGCCACCTCGTCTGGCGCGACGCAGGGAACTAAGTCGAATCGCCGATGGGTCGCGCGGCGGCCCTCGCCGGTGATTGGAAGAAAAGGAAAAGGGAGGAAAGGGTTGGCCGCGGCCCTACCGGCCCGCTCAGGTCGGCAGCACCTTCCGGCTGTAGTTCCAGTTGGTCAGGTCCGCGGTCGCCAGGTACCACGCCAGCAGGCCGTCAAGGAAGATCTCCCCACCGACCAGCCAGTTCTCCCCCGTCGAGAGCGTGTTCCCGCCCGCCAGCGTGGCGAACTTCCACGTGAGCAGAAGGAACGCGATCACCAGCAGGAGGAACACTCCCGTCAGGACCATCCCATGCTTGGGCGCGTTGATTAAGAACGACAGGGTAAACAGGAACCAAATGAACGCAAACCCAGCGATCCCCCAAAGGATCGGGGTCGTTGCGCCCCCGTCAAACCCGACGTAGTACGTGAGCATCAACGTGAACGCCCACCAGAACGACCCGTAGCCGACGAACGCCGACCCGGCGAAGACGTTCCCCTTCCGCAACGCGATCAGGCCCGCGGCGAACTGTGCGGTTCCACCGAAGGCCATCGCCATACCGAAGACCACCCAGTTGTTCGCAAACCCGTTCGAATAGGGCGCCGGTAGGTTGGTCAGTCCCGCGATCATGGTGGTGGTCCCGAATCCCATCAACCCGATGATCGCCGGGGTGCCCCACCACTCCGGCTTCTCCTCCACTTTGGGAGGCGCTTCGGTCATTCCCCTCGCTGTCTCCATTGTGGCTGCAGACGGCGGCATGTTACGCGCTCGCACGCGCTTCTAGTAGATAAACTACGTTTTTTCCCTAGATTTCTGCTCTCGGTCGGTCCGGGGGGTTATCCGTCAGCCGGGGGACGGTTCCCACGCCCCGGACAGCCTAAATCTCCCGAGCGGCGTGGTCCGCCGCATGGAGGACCGCAGCGAACTCTCTCGGGTCGTGTTCGGGGAGACCGTCGTGATCCTCAACCGGGACCTGTCGGTGATGAATCCCAACCTGGTCCAGGGTTCCCAGGGCCTCGTCGTCGGTAAACTCGCGAACTATACCCTCAAGGTCGCCTTTCCGCAGGTAACGGTCGGAGTGAACTGGAAGGACTGCGACATCGTACCGGGCAAGAAGGGGATGCCGACGCTCGCGGACCAGCCGCGGGTGATCCCAAAGCCCCGCACGATGGGCGAAGAATAGCCCTACCGACTCCGCATTGGGAGCAGCTCCCGAACGATCGCCGGAACGGCGGCGAGCTCGGCGACCCGGCGGTCCCCCTCGACCGGCTTCGAGTTCGGCGCCAGGAACAGTCGGCGGTACTCCGGCCCGTACTCCTGGAGCCCCGTGTAGAGCACGGTCCCCGCGAGCCGCGCGCGCCGTCCCCCCTCCATGTCGGACCACCCGTCCCCCACGTGAACTGCCGCCCGAGGGGACGAGCCCAGCCGGGCGAGCGCCGCCCCGAAGATCTTCGGTGACGGTTTCGACCAGGGAAGCTCGTCGCTGAAGGTGTAGGCATCGACGAGCCGATCGAACCCGAAGCCGGTCAGCGCCGGCCGGAGATACCGCCCCGGCTCCCCGGTGGTGTTCGACAGGACGCCGATCCGATATCCGTCTCGACGGAGCGCCCGCAGCACCGGTCGCGCCCCCGGGGCAACCCGGAACCGCAGCGTCGCCACGAGCCGACGGAGGGACCGCAGGTACAGCTCGGTGAGGGGCCGACGGCCGCAGGCTCTCGCGGCGCGCTCGAACTGTTCCGCCGGCGATACCGACCGCCCGCGCCGGGACACCGTCACCGCCGCCTCGTACTCGCGCCGGAACGCCGTCCTTAAGGTTCGCCGACTTCGGTCCGGCCGACTGCGAACGCCGGGGGATCGGGCGAGGACGTCGGTGGCGACGTCCAGCTGTCCCCGCATGTAGCGCTCCTCCTCGCTCGGCGAGACGTAGACAAGGGTGTGCCACAGGTCGAACGTGACCGCCGGAGCAGGGCGACGCATCGGACCGACGACCCTCCCGAGGTTCCGTCTAGCCCTCGGGGGTATAACCCACGACGGTGACGGGCCTTCCCGCCCCCGTGCGGCGGGTTTTCATATCGGATTCCCGTGCGGGCGTCCGATGCTCTCCACCGCTCGAACGTCGGGCGTGCCGTTCCGGGACCGAATCGGAAGCCCGCTTATCGGGAACGCGCCCCGGGTGTTGCTTCTGGGCAGCGGAGAGTTGGGCCGGGAGATCGCGATCGAAGCGATGCGCCTCGGCGCCGAGGTGATCGCGGTCGACCGGTACGCCAACGCCCCCGCGATGCAGGTCGCCCATCGCGCCCACGTGCTCGCGATGACCGATCGGGCGGCCCTGCGCGCCCTCGTCCAGCGGGAGTCCCCGGACGTGATCGTGCCCGAGATCGAGCAGATCGCGACCGACGAGCTGGTCCGGCTCGAGCAGGAGGGATGGACCGTGATCCCGCGCGCGGAATCGACGCGCGCGACCATGGATCGGGAGCGGATCCGTCGGCTCGCGGCCGAGAAGGCCAAGGTCCTGACGAGCCGGTTCGCGTTCGCCGAGAGCTCGGCGGAGTCCGCGTCGGCGGCGAAGGACGTCGGGTTCCCCTGCGTCTTCAAGGCGATGATGTCCAGCTCTGGCCACGGGATGACCGTCGTGCGCAGACCCGAAGAGGTCGCCGCCGCGTACGCGGAGGCGAGCGAGCACGGCCGCGTTCGCAACGCCCGGGTCATGATCGAGGAGTTCATCCCGTTCGACTACGAGGTGACGATGCTGACGCTGCGGCACTACGACCCGGACGGGCGGATCGTCACGACGGTGATGGCCCCGGTCGGCCACCTGCGACCGGGGACGCTCTATCACGAGAGCTGGCAGCCTCAGGAGTTCTCGGCCGACGTGACGCGTTCGCTCGACGCGACCGCGACCGCGGTGACCGACCAGCTCGGGGGGGTCGGCATCTTCGGGGTCGAGTGCTTCGTCCGGGGGTCGTCCGTCTACTTCAGCGAGGTCTCTCCGCGGCCGCACGACACCGGGCTCGTCACCCTGGGAAGCCAGTGGAACAGCGAGTTCGCGCTGCACGCTCGGGCGATCCTGGGCCTGCCGTACGTGGGGCCGGAGCCGACGGTCCCGGCGGCGGCCCAC
>JASHUL010000094.1 GCA_030039995.1 Thermoplasmata archaeon | reverse complement strand
TCGGGTCGATCCCGACGAGAATCTGAGTCGTCAGGCTGTTCGTCGTGACGTTGATGACCGAGACGTTGTCGTCGAGGTCGAGGAAGCTCGTGGTCGACTGGTCGGCGACGAACAGTTCCTCGGTCGCCGGGTCGTAGACCCCGGTCGTGGGCGACGAGGAGTTACCGGTGTTCACCTCGGCCGCGATGGTGTCGACGCCCGAGAGCACCGTGACGTTGTTCGCGGTGTCGTACGTGCCGTTCTGATTCGGAACGTAGACCTCCTGGTCCTCGGGCACGTAGGTCGGGGTCTCGAGGCTTGCGAACGGCCCTTCGTAGAGCTGCCCGACCCCGGAGTTGGTCGCCCCCGAGATGACCGTCAGGTTGCTCGAATTGTCACCGGCGAGGAGCCCGTAGTTCGCGTCGGGAAAGTAGAGGTCCCCGTCCGCGGGGTCGAACGTTCCCGAGAGCGGCGCGCTGATGTTCGAGATCGTGTCGATGACGGTGTTGGCCTCGTCCGCGGGGGACGAGGCCGCCGGCGGACGAGCGAGCGCGAGCGACGGGCCGAAGTCCCGGGCCGGCCCGTCGTGGGCGACGATGAGGGACGGTCCGACCGCGAGACCGACCACGGCCAGGACCACGACGAAAACCACCCCCCCGAAGCGTCGCGGTGGTCGGCTCCGAACGCCGGGGGACATCGGGAGGAGAGGGGGCTCGCCCGCAAAGTCCTTTCCGCGACCGTGGGACCCGGACCGATTCTGCCGAGTCACGCGATCCGACCGCGCCGCGTCACGAGGAGGTCCCCGCACCGGAGCTCACGGTCGGATTTCGGAGACCGCGCCGCGTCACGATCCCGGCGACGTGGACGGTCGGGTCGTCCGAGACGACGACCGCGACGTCGACTCCGACCTCGTCCATCCGGCGCAGCGCCTCCATCGAATTGATCCCTGCGGGGAGGGTGAGGTCGACGGGCCGAACGAGGTCGAGCAGGGTCTGGTCCGCCCGCTCGGCGGTCGGGACGGCGATCAGGTCCGCGAGGCGCACTCCCCCGAACCACTCCCCGTCGCTCTCGATCGAGAGATTGCTGTGGCCGTGCCGAACGGCAAGGTCGATCGCTTCGGGGATCGGGACCGCGGGGTCGATGGGCTCCGAGTCGTGTTGCGCGATCTCCCCGATCGGAACCCCGGCGAGGAAGTACGCGCGGTATTCGTCGCGGTGCGCGGGGCTCTCGAGCCGGCTGGGGAGCTGCTCGCGGTACATGTGGTACCGTCCCGTCGCCACGCACGCGACGAAGATCGACAGCATCGCGGCGGGGAGGATCGTGTACGTCCCCGCCATCTCGACGACCATGATGAGCACCCCGAGCGGCGCCTTCGAGATGCCGCCGAAGAACGACATCATCCCGACGATCGAGAAGACCGGCACCACGCCGAGCGGCACCAGTCCCGGCAGGAAGTCGTGCGCACACCCGCCCACGGCGGTGCCCAGGAACGCACCCACGACCACGCTCGTCCCGAACAGCCCGGCGCTCCCGCCGCTGCCGACCACGAACGACGTCATCACCATCCGCACGGCGACCGCCGCGAGGAGGAGGCCGATGAGTGTGACCGTGAAGCCGCCCGCGGAGAACGGAGGCAGGAGCGCGGCCTGCACGAATCCGTAGCCGATCGTGAGCGAGGAGAGACTCACGAAATGCGCCTCTTGGGGCAGCAGGAAGTACGCCCCTACGAACACCGCCCCGGCGAGCGCCGCGCCCACCGCCGGGCGGACGACCGGCGGCCACGCGCGCGTGCGGAACCAGTCGTCGGTCCGCTGGTACAGCACGATGAACGCGATCCCGAGCGCGCCGCAGGCGATGCCGAGGATCAGGTAGAGCGGCAGCCGCTCGGGCTCGAAGACGTAGCTCGCGAGGGTCGGCGGGGTCGCGAACAGGGTATGGAAGCCGAAGACCGAGGAGTAGACGGAATAGGCCACGACCGACGCGATGATCGACGGGACGAATACCTCGGGCTCGAAGTCCCCCGTGTAAAGGATCTCGGCGGAGTAGACCGCCCCCCCGAGCGGGGCACGAAAGATCGCGCCGATGCCGGCGCCCATGCCGGTCGCGAGCGCGATGCGCCGGTCCCGATCGCCCAGCCGGAAGACGTCGGACCACAGCGAACCGAATCCTCCGCCGATCTGGGAGACCGGCCCCTCCCGGCCCCCGCTGCCCCCGGTGCCGAGCGTGATCGCGCTGGCGAGCGTCTTCAGTACCGGCACGCGCGCCCGGACCTTTCCCGAGCCTTCGTGGAAGGCGTGGATCGTTGCGTCGGTGCCGTGCCCGGCGACCTCGGGCGCCGCACGGCAGATCGCTCCCACGGCGAGGCCGCCGGCGATCAGGAGCAGCGGGACGAGGAGGACGCCCGGAAACGAGCTCGACCAGGTCAGCTGGGCCTGGACGGCGGTACCTTCCAGGGGGAGCGTGAGTCCGGCGAGACGCTCAAGGAGCGCACCGCTGAGCAGGTTGATCAGGTAGTAGAAGAGCGCCGCGCCGAGCCCCGCCACGACCCCGACGGGGACCGCGATGACCGCCCATCGACCGAGGTCGCGCGAGACAATCGCCCACTCGGCCCGAGGCGAGGTCCGAACTCGGGCCCACCAACGGGGGAGCGGCCCGGAGGACGCGGTGTTCTCGGACGAAGCCACGGATGCACCTTCGGACCGCGCCGCCGGCGGACGACTCCCGACGGACGCGTTGGCGGTCGACCCGCGTAAGGCGTATGGGGTTTGCTGGACCCGCCGAGGTCGTTCCGGGGGCGATCCCTACCGGGGCGCCCGTCCCACGTCCGATAGGTTGATTACGCGCGGGTCGAAACGGACGGTCGGTCGGCGAGGAGCCGCGGTGACGACAGTGACGCTTCGGCAACGGGCCGTGCGGAAGGAGTTCTCCGCTTGGGAGCAGTGGTATCGCCGCCGGGACTATCGGCGGATGCCTTGGTACTCGCCTCGTCCGTCGCCGTGGCTGGTCCGGGCCCTTCGGGAGCGGCAGCTGCCGTCCCGGGGGTCGGTGCTCGACATCGGGTGCGGCACCGGCACGAACGCGATCTGGCTCGCAGGTCATGGCTATCGGGTGGTCGGCGTGGACGTCGCGCCGACCGCCCTCGCGGTGGCCCGCGCCCGGGCCCAGCGCGCCGGGGTCACGGTCGAGCTACGGGTCGCCAGCGCGGACCGATTGCCGTACCCGCGGGGTCGGTTTGACTTCGCTCTGGACACGGGGTGCTTTCACTCGCTACCGCTCCGGCTCCGCGCCGCGTACGCCCGGCAACTCGCGCGCGTCATTCGCCCGCGGGGCCACCTCCTCCTCACGTGGATCCCGCGCGAAGTCCAGGTCGACGTCGGCCCGCCCCACCGTCCGTCGCTCGAAGAGGTCGCGGCGGTCTTCGAGCCCTGCTTCCTCTTCCGAGAAGTCCTCGGTTTCGATTCGGGGAGCCCGCAGGGTTGGAAGGTGTTCGACCGACGCCTGGGTCGCTCGACGGCGCTCCTGGAGCGGCGGCGGCACCGACAGCCACCGCCCCGCTGACGCCCGCTCAGACCCCGCCGTTCCACACCGGCGCCGACGCGCCCATCGGATGGAACATCGGGTCGCCCCAGTTGCCGGGAGTGCGCGAGAAGTGGACCGCGGGCGCGAGCCGCTTCAGGTGGCCGAGCGGAGTGTCGCCCTCCAGGATCTCGGGCGGGAGCAGACGCTCGCGGAGCTTCATCACGATCGGCACGAGCTCGGCCGGCTTCGCCACGAGTTGGTCGAAGCGTCGGAACGGATTCTCGGCGAACGTCCGTTCCTCGGGCGGGACCAGGCCGAGCGAGAGATACCACATCGCGTTCCGCGTGAGGCTGACCGTGACGTGGTAGCTGCCGCCGACCGTCGGGGGACAAGAACACCCCAGGGCCTCTCGAGAACGGCGATCGAACCGGAGAGGAACCGACGGAGGGTACGCCCTTCCGGCCGCGACCTGCGCGCTGAGTTGGACGATTCGTGACCGGAGACCGTCCGGTCAGTGGTCCGTCGCAGAGAGCTCGTCGTGATGCGGGTGCCGGTGCCCGGTGGCCCCCCCCGCGACCAGGGGAGTGCCGAGCGAGTACCGGCCGAATGCGATGCCCTTGACGCCCCGCAAGTCCTCGGCGGCGTTGACCACCTCCGCGCGCTTGCCGACCAATCCGATAAGCTGCATGCAGGATCCACCCTCGAGATGGACGTGGGACGACGATCGGACATGGGCTCCCCAACGGTGTTCGACGGCCGTCAGCCGCCGAAGTACGTTGGGCGCGTCGTGCCGGTAGAGGAGCAGGACGCTGCCGACGGAGTCGGAGTCCGGGTCGCCCAACTCATGCTCCGCGAGTTCCTTGCGGATCAGCGCCCGGATGGCCTCCGACCGACTGGAGGAGTTCCGCTCGTGGACCCAGCCGTCCAGCAACGCGAGGAGGTCGGGCTCGAGCGAGACGCCGAGACGCACCACGTACCGCTCCTTCCGCTTCCGGCCCCGGACGGAGCGCCCCGACCCGCGACGGTGTCGATCGGTCTGACTGACGCGCTTCACCCCGACGTCACCGCCTCTGTGCGAAGCTCCGCCGCGCTGATAACGGTGTGTCCGCCGACCGCCGAGCACGCGGTGGAGTGTTACGTTTCGCGAAAACACCCGAAGGTATTAGACCCCCCTCCGAGTGCGGGTAGCCGTGACCTCGCTGTCGGCGAACGTGCCCAACCCGCTCACGGAGGTCCGAAACCCCATCGTACTTTCTCGTCAGGAGTGGATCAAGGTCTTCCTGATCTATGCCGCCATCGCGGCGGCGACGGGGTTCGGCGTCTACGCCACCTACTGGATCGGGACCCAGTATCCGGTCTTCTGGGCTCTGGGAATACTCGCGTATACCCTCGGGCTGCGGCACGGAGTCGACGCGGACCACATCTGCGCGATCGACAACACAACGCGGAAGCTGCTCCAGCAGGACAAGCGCCCCACGACGGTCGGCACCTGGTTCTCGCTCGGCCACTCGACGATCGTCGTTGCGATGAGTGCCGTCCTCGTCGTGGCGACCGCGTTCATCGTGACGAACCTGCCTGCGTTCGAGATGGACGGCGCGATCCTGGGCGCCCTCATCTCGGGGGCGTTCCTCTACGTCATTGCGCTGATCAACTTTCTGATCTTCTGGGAGATCTATCTGATCTTCAAGTCGCTCCGCTCGGGAGAGCTCGACCAGAAGAAGCTCGAAGAGACGCTGCTAAAGCGCGGGTTCATGAACCGCTACTTCGGAAAGCTGTTCAAGTTCGTCGACGAGCCGTGGCAGATCTATCCGATCGGCGTGCTCTTCGGGCTCGGGTTCGACACGGCCTCCGAGGTCGCGCTCATCTCGATCACGGTCTTCACCGCCGCGGCACATTTCCCGCTCTGGATGGTGATGGTGCTGCCGTTCATGTTCACCTGCGGAATGGTGCTCACCGACACGACCGACGGATTCGGGATGCGGTTCGCCTACGGCTGGGCGTTCATGAAGCCGATCCGGAAGGTCTACTACAATCTGACCATGACCGTCATCTCGGTCCTGGTCGCCGTCGTGATCGGGACCATCGAGCTCCTGGGCGTCTTGGCGTCCGAGCTCAGCCTCTCCGGCGGGCCGTTCGGATTCTGGAATACGATGAATTGGCTGAACAACTCGGAGGGGCCGTACGGTATCGAGATCTGGGGCTGGTGCGGGATCATCATCGTCCTCCTGTTTCTGGGTAGTTGGGCGGTCTCCATCGCCGTCTATCGCTGGAGGCGGTTCGAGGATGTCGGGTTTGGTAAGCCCCCCTCACCGTCGGGGCTTCCGCCGGGCGAGCCCGCGGGGCCCCTCGACTCCACGTAGCCGACGCGCGATCCACGCGCCCCGCGTAGGCCGTCCGGGCTCTCGAAGCCGGGTTCGAGGGCAACTGGCGGAAAGAGAGAATGGGGGAGCTGCCCGGACCGTCGGCCGGACTGTCGAGCGGGCATTTTTCATACGAGCGGAATGCTTACATTGGGCCGGCAGTGGACCCGGGAATGGCACTCGCACGGCGTTGGAATTCCTATCGGGGAAATGCATGAACGGCGGGTCTTCCGGCCCTGACCCTTCGATGTGGACCGAAGCGCTCCGCGAGAATCGGGACAAGGAACTCTCCGCGCGCGTGGGTTCGTTGATCCGCCAATTCGCTCCGGGAGCGGCCTCTGGGTTGGATGTCGGGGCGTTCTTTGGGGAGATCACCGCTCGGTTGGAAAGAGAGACCGGCGTGGAGTTCGTTGGGATCGACCCGCGCCTCGAGCACTCCGCCGAGGAACATCAAGGGATCAAGATTACCCGAGCGGGTGCCCAGAGCATTCCCTTCAGGGACGGGTCGTTCGATGTGGTGACTTTGCTGAGTGTGTACGAACACTTCCCTCCCTCCACCCGAAGGCAGTGCCTGTCCGAAATCTACCGCGTGCTCAATCCCGGCGGGGCCCTGGTCGGGCAAATGCCCAACATGTACTACCCGATCGAGTCCCACAGCATGCTCCCGTTTCAGTCGTATCTCCCGCCGAAGCTCGGCCAAAAGTACTTTCAGAGGTTCAAGGCGAGGGAGTGGAAAGGGGGGGACGTGGATTGGTTTCGCGTGGGCCCCCGGCAGCTGAAAAAGGATGCGGCGGCGGTCGGCTTCCGGGACCCGCTGGTGTACCGCTCGAACTACTCGATCGAGGTCATCCCCCACCGGTGGCGCCGCCTCTATCCGCTGATGCGCGCGTTCCCGCCCACGTTCGACTTTGTCTTCAGAAAACCGGCCCATTCGGCCAGTTCCGGTTGAGGCTGCTTTCTGGCAGCTCGGGTACGTCGCACGGACGTACTGACTTTGCGGTGTCGGTCCGCGGGGACACTTTGTCCTCACAGGACGGGCCCGCCGGGATTCGAACCCGGGTTTGAGGCTCCGGAGGCCTCCGTGATATCCAAGCTATACTACGGGCCCGCGACCGACCGCGGAGCGGAGCGCCCCGCCATATTACGGTCTTCGTTCGACGTTGGGTACGCGCCCGGCGCCGTCCTCGCCGACGTTTCGAGCGCTCCGGGGGCGATGCGCAAAGTACTCTCCGCGCCTGCCGTGGCCATGGGACCCGACCCCGTTACCCCTCAGACCCGAGGACAGCTCGCGCACTCCGTCCTGGCACAGAACCTGAAACTTCGTCGAGGAGAACACGTCCTCATCGAGGCATGGACGCATACGCTGCCTTGGGCGGTCGCGTTCGCCCGGGAGTCGCGACGGATGGGCGCATTCCCCCTGATTTCGTACGAGGATGAAGGGGCGTACTGGGATTCGGTCGACGCGAACGAGTTCAAGCTCCTCGGAAAAGCGGCCGCCCACGAATGGGCGGCGCTCGCGAAGGCGGACGTCTACATCTATCCCTGGGCGCCGGGGGACCGGGTCCGACTCAACGCATTGCCCCCCGCCAAGGTCGACCAACTGTTCGCGTTCAACGAGCAATGGTACGAGGTGGCTCGGCGGGCCGGTCTCCGGGGCGCTCGGCTCGAGCTGGGGCGGCCGTATCCATCCCTCGCCCGGGCATACGGGGTGGACGAGGCGACCTGGACGGACCAGCTCGTCCGCGCGACCATGGTCTCCCCCGACGCCCTCGCCCGAGCCGGGGCCCCGCTCGCTCGCGCGCTCGCCAAGGGTCGCTCGCTGCGGGTCCGCGACAGCGCGGGCACCGACCTCCGCCTCGGGCTGGCGCGGCGCCCGACCTACGT
>JASHUL010000005.1 GCA_030039995.1 Thermoplasmata archaeon | reverse complement strand
TCAGTGGAGACGAAGTGAGCGAATCGACCGCAAAGCGGATCATCCCCCGGAACGGCGTGATGCCGATACCACCGGCCACGAACACCGCCGGGCGCTCGGGGTCGAAGAGAAACCTCCCGATCGGGCCGTACACCTGCGCGGGATCGCCCGGACGGAGTCGGGCAAGCGCCTGCTTGAACGGGGTCTCCGAGATCTTGCAGGTCACGGCGATCGAATCCACCTCCGTCGGGCTCGACGAGAGCGAGAAGGTGCGCACCGCACCCCAGGGATCGTCGACCCCGGGGAGGGCGAGCCGGATCGCTTGGTTGGAGAGGTACTCAAAACCGGTCCCCTCGGTCGAGAACCAGAAGGTCGACGTGGTGGGCGACTCCTCCCGCCGTTCCCGGAGGGGAAGCACGTACCCGCGGGGGATCGGCAGCGGAGGGCCCGGACCCCCGAGGACATGCATCGGCCGCGCAAGCGGCCGGGCGGCATAATGACTGGAGTCCGGACCTCCCGGTCGCGGTCGGGCATAAGCCCATAACTCGATCGCGGTTCCACGCACCGATGACGGTCGCTTCCGACCCCGCCCCTCCTCTCGGTGAGCCCTGCCCTACGGGTCGCCGAGGCTGACCGCGCACCGAGGCTCGTCGTTCGGACCCACCGATCGGTCGAGGCGGATCATGCCGACCCCCGAGGAAGAGCGTCGAAGTCTCCTCCTGCTGGTCGTTCTCGGGTTGATCTGGGGAAGCGCGTACCCCGTCATCCGCTTCGGGATTCTCGCCGGCGCGACGCCGATCGCCTTCGCGGCCGTCCGGTACGCGATCTCCGCGGCCGGGATCGCGGCGCTCGCCGCGGTCACGCGGGTCCCGCGGCCGACCGCCCGTTCGCTCGGCCTCTCGGCGGCGGTCGGGATCCCGATCGTCGGGCTCTACGGGCTCCTCCTCTACGTCGGCGAGCAGACGACGTCCGGTGGGCTCTCGTCGATCCTCATCGCCGTCGCCCCGCTCCTCACGGTGCTGTTCGCCTTCGCGATCACGCCGGGGGAACGGCTTCGCCGCTGGGCGTTGATCGGCATGACGATCGGTTTCGTCGGGGTCTTCGTGCTCGTCTATCCTCCCCCCGGGATCCAGCTCGTCACGAGCATCTGGGGGCCGGTCGAGGTGATCGGGGCGGCGATCAGCTTCGCGTTCGGCTCGGTCGTGCTCCGGGCCACACGGCCCGAGGGCGAGACGCTGTGGGGCGTCTCCGTCCAGTTCGGCGTCGCGACCGTGCTCCTGCTCGCGGCCCTCCCGCTCCTCGAGCCCCACTCGGCGTTTCCCCTCTCGAGCGACGTCCTTGGGTCGCTGGCGTACCTCGTCGTGTTCCCGTCGCTCGTCGGGTACGCGATGTACTTCGCGCTCCACCACCGAGTGGGCCCGGGCCGGGCGAACGTCGTTGCCTACGTCAACCCCGTCGCGGCGCTCGCCGTCGGCACGCTGGTCCTCGGCGAGCCGTTCGTCTGGTGGGAGCTCGCGGGATTCGCCCTGATCGTCGTCGGGCTCACGCTGGTCTCGGGGATCGGCCGCCGCCCGGGCGGATAACGGCCGGGCCCGCCCCCGCATCCATTATCTCCCGGCCCCGGCCATGGATTTCGGATGCCCGACAACTACGGCGGATTCGGTCCGGCCCGCCAGACCTCCATCTATCTCTCGGGTCTCGCCGGTCAGACCCCGGCCGTACCCGTCTCGATCGACCGTCTCGAGTCGGAGGCCGAGCGCGTGCTCTCCCCCTCGGCGTTCGACTACGTGTCGGGGGGCGCGGGCGGTGAACGGACCGCGCGCCAGAACATCGCGGAGTTCGACCGGTGGCACCTCGTGCCCCGGATGCTGCGGGACGTGCACGAACGCGACACCCGCGTCGAACTGTTCGGGACGTCGCTCCCCGCGCCGCTCCTGCTCGCGCCGATCGGCGCACTCGATATCGTCCGCCCCGACGGCGACCTCGCCGTCGCTCGGGCCTGCGTCGCCACCGGTGTCCCGATGGTCGTGAGCACCCTCACCTCCCATTCGCTGGAGGAGATCGCCACGGTCCTGGGCTCGACCCCCCACTGGTTCCAGCTGTACTGGGGGCCGGACCGCGACCTGAACCTGAGCCTCGTCCAGCGGGCCGAGAAGGCCGGCTACTCGGCGCTCGTCCTCACGCTCGACACGCGGATCATCGGCTGGCGGAACCGCGACCTTTCGCGGGGGTACCTGCCGTTCCTCGGCGGCGTCGGGCTCGCGAACTACTTCACGGACCCGGTGTTCCGTTCGCGCCTCGCGAAGCCCCCGGAGGAAGACCTGCCGTCCGCGGTGCTCCACGCGCTCCGCACGTTCGGCGACCCGACGTTCTCGTGGAACGACGTTCGTTTCCTCAGCGAGCGCACGGCGATGCCGATCGTGGTGAAAGGGATCCTCCACCCGCAGGACGCGGTCGCCGCGATGGAGGCCGGGGCGAACGGACTGGTCGTCTCGAACCACGGCGGCCGGCAGGTCGACGGCAGCGTACCCGCCCTGCGGGCACTTCCGGGGGTTCTCACCGAGGCGGGGCCGCACATCCCCGTCCTCTACGACGGAGGGATCCGGCACGGCGCCGATATCGTCAAGGCGGTCGCGCTCGGGGCGCGGGGGGTCCTGCTCGGACGACCGTACGCCTGGGGGCTCGCGGTCGGGGGCGAAACGGGGGTCCGGGAGGTCGTGGAGAACCTGCTCGCGGACTTCGACCTCACGCTCGGGCTCTGTGGCCTCACGAAGACCTCCGAGCTGACCCCCGACATCGTCGTCGCGGCGTAAGCGGCTCGGGCCCGGCCGCCGCTCGTCGCGGAACTCTTGAACCCCTCTCGATTGGTCCGGCGGAGCCCGCGCGTAGGCACGATGGCGGCGACCGTCCCGACCCTACTCACCGACCTCGTCGGAGCCGACCGGGAGCGGGCGGTGCCCGTGATCGTGGACTCATTCACGGGCATTTACCGCTGGCACGCGAAGCGGACGCTCCGGCAGGTCGGGCGCGTCCGCGCGACCTCCGTCGGCGGGGAGGTCGTCGGGGTCTCGATGCTCGAGCGGATCGCCCCCGCGGTCGGCTACGTCTACTATCTGGCGGTCCGGCGGGCCTTCCGACGCCAGGGGCT
>JASHUL010000093.1 GCA_030039995.1 Thermoplasmata archaeon | reverse complement strand
GGGAGGGGGACCGGGTCGGCGCGGCTTCCTCGATCTCGCGTCGGATCGACCGGAGCCGGTCGCGGATGCGCGCCGCTTCCTCGAAGTCGAGTCGCTCGGCGGCGAGGCGCATCTCCTCCTCGAGGTTCGCGAGCAGCAGCGGGGCGCGGTCCTTCCACCGCGGGCCGAGTCCCGCGACCGAGAGGTCGCCCGACGGGACCGCCTCTTCGGGGGCCAAGAGGGAGCGGACCTCCTTGACCACGGTCTCGGGGACGATACCGTGCGTCTCGTTGAACGCCACCTGGGTCGCCCGTCGCCGGGACATCTCGGCGATCGCCCGGGACATCGAGCCCGTCGTCCGGTCCGCGTACAGCACGACTTTACCGTCGACGTTCCGGCTCGCCCGACCCGCGGTCTGCACGATCGAGGTTTCGCTGCGGAGATAGCCCTCCTTGTCGGCGTCGAGGATCGCGACGAAGCTGACCTCGGGCAGGTCGAGCCCCTCCCGCAACAGGTTGATCCCCACGAGCACGTCGAATCGGCCGATGCGCAGGTCGCGCAGGATCTCGACGCGCTTGAGCGTCTCGACCTCGGAGTGCAGGTAGCGAACCTTGAACCCCTGGTTCGAGAGATAGTTCGCGAGCTCCTCGCTGGTCGCTTTCGTGAGGGTGGTGACGAGCGCGCGGCTGCCGCGGTCGACGCACGCCCGGAGTTCGGCGACCAGGTCGGCGATATGCCCTTTGAGGGGCCGTACCTCGATCGGCGGGTCGACCAGTCCGGTGGGCCGGATGATCTGCTCGACGATCCCTTTCGAGACCTTGTGCTCGAACGGCCCCGGTGTGGCGGAGACGAAGACGAGTTCGGGGACCCGCTCGAGGAACTCCGGGAACTTGAGCGGGCGGTTGTCCCGACAGGACGGAAGCCGCCAGCCGAACTCCACCAGGTTGTCCTTGCGGCTCCGATCGCCCTTGTACATCCCCTGGAGCTGAGGGATCGTGACGTGGGACTCGTCGAGGAAGACGAGCACGTCGTTCGGGAAGAAGTCCATCAACGTGTAGGGCGGTTCGCCCGGCTTGCGCCCCGAGAAGTACCTCGCGTAGTTCTCGATCCCGGAGCAGTAACCCGTCTCCCGGATCATCTCGAGGTCGTACTCGACCCGCCCCTGGAGCCGCTGCGCCTCTACGATCTTCTCGGCGGCCCGGAGCTCGGCGACCCGCCGTTCCTTCTCCCGCTCGATCTCTCCGAGCACGGCGCGGACCCGCTCGTCGACCGTGAGGAAGTGGGTCGCCGGGAAGATCGAGAGCCGGTCGAGCTCGCGCAGTTCTTCCTGCGTCACGGCGTCGAGCTCGGCGATCCCCGAGACCGTCCGGCCGTCGAGCACGATCCGGTGCACCGTCTCGCCCGCGCCCATCACGTCGACCGTGCCACCGCGGACCCGGAATCGACCGCGCTTCAGCTCCATGTCGTTCCGTTGGTACTTCATCCGGACCAGCTGCTCGAGGAGGACCTGCCGGCCGATCGACTGGCCGACCGTGAGCTCGACCACCGAGGCCCGGTAGTCCTCGGGCGAGCCGAGACCGTAGATGCAGCTGACCGACGCGACGATCAGGACGTCGCGCCGGGTGAGGAGCGCCTGGGTCGCCCGGTGGCGCAGCCGGTCGATCTCCTCGTTGATCGAGGCGTCCTTCTCGATGTAGAGGTCGATCTGCGGGACGTACGCTTCGGGCTGGTAGTAGTCGTAGTAGCTGACGAAGTACTCGACGGCGTTGTGTGGGAAGAGCGCGCGAAACTCGCTGACGAGCTGCGCCGCGAGCGTCTTGTTGGGGCTGACGACGAGGGTCGGCCGCTGGAGCCGCGCGATCGTGTGGGCCATCGTGAAGGTCTTGCCGCTACCCGTGACCCCGAGCAGGGTGACGTACTTCTCCCCGCGTTCGACGCGCTGCACCATCTCGTCGATCGCCCGCGGCTGATCGCCCTGCGGCAAGAGGTCGGTCTCGAGCTGAAACCGACCGGGCAGCGGGGCCGGCCGCGACACCCCCTCGCTCACAGCGCGGTCACCGTCCGGCCGCCGCGATAGCCCCGGGGGTCGACCTCGACCGTCGAGAATCCGACCGACGTCAAGGCCAAGCGCAGCTGGGACGCGAGGGGCTCGGACCGGAGACGAGCGACCTCATCCGGGTCGACTTCCACCCGGGCGTCGAGCCCGTGGGTCCGCAGCCGAACGCGGCGGAACCCTTGCGCGGTGACCCACGCTTCGCCGCGCTCGATCCGGTCGAGCAGCTCGGCCGAGACAGGGACGCCATGCGCGATGCGCGAGGAGAGGCAAGCGTCGGATGGCTGGTCCCAGTTCGGAACGCCGCGGGCCCTCGCCTCCCGACGAACGTCCGGCTTCGTCCACCCGGCCCACACGAGCGGATGGTCGAATCCGGCCTCGTCCATCGCCCGGATCCCGGGGCGGTCGTCCGAGAGGTCGTCCACCTGCACCCCATCCAGGTACTGCCGGATCCCGAGCGACGCCCCTTCACGTCGCAGGGCCGCGGTCTCGACCGAGCGACAGAAGTAGCAACGGTTGGGTGTGTTCGCCCGGTACTCCGGCAGAGCGAGCGGGTCCACCGAGACGACCCGGTGCTCGATCCCCACGGCGCGGGCGACCCGACCGGCCCGCTCGACCTCGCCGGCCGCCACCGCGGGTCCGCGGAGCGTCACCGCGATCGCGTCCGCTCCGACCGCCGCGCGGGCGAGCGCGGCGACGAGCGCGGAATCCACGCCCCCCGAGAGGGCGACGAGCGCGGCGCCGCGAGCGGCGATCCGCTCCACCACCTCCCGTCCGGAGCGCCGGGGTGCGGGCGAAACCACGGTGTCTCGCATGGAGAAGGCGTCGTAGGAACGGGGCGGCTAAACCATTTGGGCACCGGAGAGGTCGCGGAACGGATGCAAGCGATCCAGCAGGGCACCGAGTGGATGCTCCGGCTCGACGACGGTCAGGACCTGTTCGAGACCCTGAGCTCGTTCGCGGAGAGGGAGCACGTCACCGCCGCCGCGGTCTTGTTCGGCATCGGGATGTTCCGGGCGGCCACGTTCGGCTACTGGGACGGCCAGCAGTACCGCCCGGAGGAGCTCAAGGTGCCCCACGAGGTCGTGGCCCTTCACGGCTCGATCGCACGGGCCGACGGCGCGCCGTCCATCCACCTGCACGGCGCCGTCGCCGGTCCGGACCACCGGCTCGTCGGGGGGCACCTGCTCCGGGCGACCGTCGGGGTCCTCCAGGAGATGGTCGTCTCTACGTTCCCGGGGCGCACGTTCGGTCGGCCGCTCGTCGAGAGTTGGGGGCTCCGGATGCTCGACCTCGAGCCGGGCCGGAACCCGTAGGGCGACCGCGCGCCTCGCCCGTCCTCAGAGAACTTCGCTCAAACCATGTCGGGCGACCTCGCACCCCTCGAAGGGATCGACCCCCGACTGTCGGCGGCGATGCACCG
>JASHUL010000092.1 GCA_030039995.1 Thermoplasmata archaeon | reverse complement strand
AGATGGAGAGACCCATCGCGCTCGTGAATGCCATGAACAGCAGGAAGTCGCTCATTCTCTCTCGGAACGAGGGACACCCCGGTCGATTTAAGCGCTTTGCAAGTGAACGCGCTACATACAAATTTCACGACGTGAATATACACACTGTTCGATGACGAAACGTCGGGAAGGAGACGTTCCTCCTCGATGGCACGGGCAACCCGCCGCTCCTATCGTGCCGGGCGGGGGGTTCGACGGCGTGAACGCCGGTGAGGTCGGGGTGACCTCGGCGTGAAACTCCCCGAGGATTTGTCGGAACCCTCCGTGACGAGCGAGGCCCCCACTTGGTCTAGAAGACGCCCAGCGAACTCTGTTTTGGAGGCGCGGATCCAGTGCGGCCGGGAGGTCCCCGTGACCACGAGTGCCTCCGTGGTAGCGGCTCCCATCGTACGCGCGTCGTTCGCGACCACAAGGTCCGCTCCCGAACTCCGTAGGAGCTCTCGGGCCGCGGCTTCCAGCCGCTCTTCATCCTCGCCCGACAGGAGCTTGAAGGCGATCAGCTGAGTCGGAGAAGGAGCGAGTCGCCGCAGTTCGGGCAGAACCTTCGGCGCGCGCTCCAGAGCCAGGGACAGGGCTCCTGTCCCGCCGGAGGGGATCTTTCCCGACCGCTTCTCCACAGTGAAGTCCGACAGCGCCGCGGGGACGAAGATCGCCGCCGAGGACGCGAGCTCTACGGCGCGTCGCTGGGCGAGCTCTCGAAGATCGACGACACCCTGCCACACCGTGGTCGTCAAGAACGTCGGGACCGGGACCCTAAGTCCGCCAGTCCAGAGGGCCACCTCCGCGCCCCGGTAGTGGGCCTGTGTCGCGAGGGCCACCCCCGTCGCCCCCGAACTCTCGTTCGTCAGGGACCGAACGCTGTCGAGAGGCTCCCGCGCCGCCCCGGCGATCACGACGACCCGGCGCCCCACCCACGGCCCCTGCGCGAGTCGGTGAAGCACGGCGGCGGCGAGCTCTTCGGGGGTCGCGATCTTTTCCTCGCCTTCGGCCGACGCTCCGGCGACGACCGTCACCCCCCAGCCGCGCAGGCGGTCGAGGCTCTCCCGCACCGCGGGATTGAGCCCCATATGGGCATGCATTGCGGGCGCGATTAGCAAGGGAACGCCTCCTCCAAGAGCGATCGAAGCGAATGACGTGACGGGCGTATCGTCGATGCCGTGAGCGATCTTCGAGATCGTGTTCGCCGTCGCGGGGGCGATCAGGAAGAGGTCGGCCCGACCCTCGCCCGGCCCGAGGAGCGTTACGTGCTCCACGTTGCCGGTGAGCTGGACGACGACGGGGTGACCGGTCGCGAACTCCAGCGCCTCGGCGGTCACGATGCGCGTCGCCTCGGCGCTCATGACCGCGCGAACGTCCGCGCCGTGCCGGATCAGCTCCCGGATGATTTTCGGTACCTCCACCGCGGCGATCGAACCCGAAACCCCCACGAGGATGCGACGTCCGGCGAGGAGCTGGGTCGTGCGACCCCGGATCACGTGACTCGGATGCATCGCCTCACCGACGTCTCCCCGCCGCCGCGCCGCGGATGGCCGCCGGCGTATTAGACGAACGGCGGTCGACGCTGCGGTTTAAAGTGCCGCCGTGGTTGGGCACGTTGATGACCGCCGAACCGGTCGGGAGGCGCTCGGATCCGGCAGAGACACCGGTCGAGCCGACGCCCGCCCTTGAGGGGCTGGAACTGCCGATCGTCGCGTCGGCGAGCCAGTTTGCCGAGGTCGCTCGGGGGGTGGGCCGGCCCAAGGACCGGCCGGCGCCGGTCCGGGTGGCGCGCGGGGTTGTCGTTTTTGACCTTGACGGCACGATTCTCGACGACCTCGGTCGGATTTGCGACGTGGCGGCGGACGTGATGCTGAAGGCGTTCGGTACGCCCCTCGAAGAGGGTCGCATCCACTACCTCGCGACCACAGGGATGCCCTTTGAGGCCCAGCTCCATCAGTTGTATCCTGAAGCACCCGCGGCCCTTCGCTCGGCCACGGCCCGCACCTTTCACCAGCGAAAGGTGACGGAGGCCTACGCGAAGGCGAAACCGTTCCCTGAGGTCCCGAAACTGCTCAAGCGATTGGGGTCCGAAGGTTGGACGCTCGCGGTCTCCACGGGGGCGGAGACGGAGATGGCGGAGCTGCTGCTCGAGAGGGAGGGCCTACGGTACTGGTTCGAGGAGGTCCTGGGATCGGCGGAAGGCACCAAGCGAGAGCACCTCGCAGAATACCGGCGACGGTTCCCCGACGTACCGATGTTCCTGGTCGGCGACTCCCGCTTCGACATGGAAGCCGCGGTCTCGGTTGCGGGGGTCGTCCCCGTCGGTCGCGCCTCGTCGCTGAAGGGATGGACCCTCACGCCGGCCGACCTCGAGAAGTGGGGGGCGCAGTGGGCCGACTACTCCTTGACCGGGCTCCCCGAAGCTCTCGAACGGCTGGCGACCCGGCGACGTAAGTCGACCCGGAGGGCCAAGAACGCCGGGCCGAGGCGGAAGTAGGGCCGGGACCGAGAGTCTCAGGGAACGAGGGTCGGCCTCGCTCCGCTTTGAACCCGGGTCGAGGGATCCACAGTCCCCCAGGATAGGCCAAGCTACCCCATCCCGGCCACGAGGGTCCGAGGAGGCGACCGGGAGAAAAGGTTTCGCTCGAGCGTGTGAACACTCACGGAGTTTAGACGGCCGGGTGCGCGCGCCGCGCAACCGTAATGACTCTCTGACCTTCGGCCCGCCCGACCCTAAGCCTGGGTACCGAGGAGCCGATGACCGCGGACGGGGACCGAAGGCTCGCGCTGATCTTCGGGGTCATTGCCGCGGTGCTGTTGGTGGTCGACGCGGCGCTCCGGTTCCTGGTGGGGATCCTGTTTCTTGCCACGGGCCGCGAACTCGCCGCGCTCGGCACTGCAAACGAGGCCGTCATTTACCTCGTCATAGGACTTGTGATCGGCTTCTTCTCGATCCTCGGTCGAAGCCGCGGCGCGGACCGCAGCCTGGGGGTCGGAATTGTGCTGATTGTTCTCGCGCTGGTTGGTTATCTAGGGTTGGGTTTCGGAGGGAGCGTACTCGCCCTGTTGGCGGCAGTTTTCACCCTAATCGCGGGGATTCTATACCTCGCAGCCGGCCGCTAGAGTCCTCGAGCCAGACACCGGGTGAGGGCCGGAGGGGGAGAGTCCGGCCCGCTTAGGTGCCTGTAACGGCAATCGAGATTCCGGTATAGGCGTTCGGGAGCGCGAGGTCCGCGGCGGGACCAGCCGCCAGGAACACGTGCAACTCGCCCGTGAAGGTGGGATCGCTTGTCGTGG
>JASHUL010000091.1 GCA_030039995.1 Thermoplasmata archaeon | reverse complement strand
ACCTCGTCGCGGCGGTGCCGCGGATCGACGCGCTCGACGTCCCGGAACTCGTCGACGAGAACCACGAAGGGCGGCCGCTCTACCGGAGCGCCGACCCCCGGGTCTTCGCCCGGACGCTCGCCGAGCGTACCGGGCGCGAAGCGGTCGTGAACAAGGTCGTCGCCCATCTCGCGGACGCGGCGGAGGTCGAGCGATGGGCCCGCGAGAGCGTCGCGGCCGGGCTTCGCCACGTGGTCCTGGTCGGCGGTACGAGCCGGTACATTCCGTACCCCGGTCCCGCGGTGTCCGAGGCGGACCGTATCTGCCGTCCGATCCTCGACGGCGTCGGCGGCCTCGTGGGCAACATCGCCATCCCGCAGCGGGAAGGGGAGGCCCATCGGATGCTCGCGAAGACCCGTGCCGGAGCGGCCTTCTTCACGACCCAGATCGTCTTCGACGCGGACGCGACGTTCCGGATGGTGCAGCAGTACGACCGGCTCTGCCGCCAGGCATCGCTCGCGGCCGGGCCGGTCCTGCTCAGCTTTGCGCCGCTCGTGGACGAACAGGACGCGGAGTTCGTGCGCTGGCTCGGCGCCGACGTCCCGGAGGCGGCCGAACGGGCGATCCTCGAGGGCGACGAAGGCGGCGCCGTCGAGCGGACGGTCGCGCGCGCGCTCGAGGTCTGGGAGTCGGTGCGGGACCGGGTGCACGCCGAGTCGGTCGAGGTGCCACTCGGGGTCAACGTCGAACAGATATCGGCCCGGCACCTCGCGCACGCGCGCTCGATGGTCACGGCGCTCGCGAGCCGCCTCGACGCTTGACGGCAGGGGCGGGGCGCCCCGGAAGGGCTCCTCGGGCGATCACGGGCCGACCGTCGATCGAGACATCGGCGCCCGCGAGCGAGGCGAGGAACTGAAACCGGGGGGGTCGATCGCTCGACCGACCGGGAGGATCGCCGACCAGAAGCGACAGGGTGCCCGCCGCCCGGTCGAGCAGCTCGGGCGCGCGACGGATCTCCGGGTTGAGTCCGACCGCGATCGCGACCGGACGCACGCGCCCCTTCCCCGTTCGGACGAACGCGGCGAACGCCTGCGACGCTCGGTCCTCTTCGAATCCCCGGAGACGCCCGTCCCCGAAGTCCATGCGGCCGTGCAGCGCGACCGGTTCGTCCGCGTACCGGTCGTAGGACGGTCGGTTCGTCTCGAACTCCCCTCGGGCCGTTCCGGGGGCGACCGCGGCGACCCAGCGACCCGAGGGAAGTTCCGCCGACCCGCCGGGTCCGGGCACGCCGTCCTCGAGGCGGGGCGCGCGACGCGCGAGCGCCAGCCGGAGATCCGAGCCGTTCGGGTGCTGGATCCGGATCTCCGCGCCGGGGTGCAGGGCGCGCGAGAGCTGGCGTCCCGCGGCTCGCAGACCGACCGGTTCGACCTCGCTGGCGCGGACCACCTCCTCCTGCCAACGCTCGAAGTCCACTCCGAGCCGATCCGCGGCCACGGGGGTCACGTCCGCGATCCGCATCCGAAGCGTGCGCGCCCGCGGGGGCCGGTGAAGGTACGCTCGGAGAAGGCGGTCCAGTTCGTCCGTGGGAAGTCCGAGGAGGCGCGGGAACGCCTCCGGTCCGTCCAGACGAACCACGGCATCCGCGGTCGAACGCTCGCGCCGGGCGGACGACGCGAGCGCCCCGGCCCCGATGCCCGCCAGCGCCTCGAAGTACGCCGCCTCGTCCCGGAGGACGAGCGTCGGGGTCACGCCGCGTCGGTGCGCGGCGACGACCAGCGCCCGGGCCCACGGGAGGGCGTGATTCCAGGTCTCGATGGTCAGGCGTTCGCCGCGACGCACCCGAAGGGCGCCGTCAAGCGCGGCGCGGGCGAGCGCGGCGGCGGGCAGCACGGGGCGAGCGCGGGGCATGGTGCAACCGGGGACGCTGCTCCGGGTCGTGAGGGTGACGGTGCCCGGAGGCGCCGCCGGCCACCCGGGGGGAACCGACCGTGAACTTCCCGAAGGCGATCCCGCGGATCCCGCGCAGGTCCTCGGCGGCGGCGATGACCTCGCGCCGCTTGCCGGCGAGGCCCAGGATCTGCAGGCACGAACCCCCCTCGAGGTGCACGTGCGACGACGACCGGATGTGCGGGCCCCACCGGTGCTCCGCGGCGGTGATCCGCTCGAGCACGTTCGGCGCCTCGTGCCGGTACAGCAGCATCAGGCAGCCGACCGCATCGGCGTCGGGGTCTTCCAGCTCCTCCTCGGCCAGCTCCTTGCGGATCAGCGCCCGAACGGCGTCGGAGCGGCTGTCCGAGTTGCGCTGACCGACCCAGCGGTCCAGCGCGGCGAGGAGCTCCGGCTCCATCGACAGCCCCAGACGGACGACCCCGCGACGCACGGAGCTTGGAGCCGCGCGAGCCCTATCATGGCTTGCCCCGCGACGGAGGCGCGAACGCGCGTCGCCCGGGGTCCGACCGATCATCCGGTGAGCCCGGCCCCGCCGCCGGTGCCGGGGTCCTGGTCGCCGGGACCGAATCCGATCTCCTCGTACCGCTTCAACTTGTAGATCAGCATCGCGACGAGCCAGCAGCCGATGAACAGGAAGACGATCCCGATGCCCACGTACCCCCAGACGTCGATCCCGTACGGTCCGGCCGCGTTGTTGAGCCAGTTCATCGTGGTCCAGAACCCGAAGAGTCCTCCCGAGAGGTTGAACTCCGACGCGATCACTCCGAGGATCTCGATGGTCCCGATGATGAACGCGACGAGGACGGAGATCAGGGTCATCGTCAGATTGTAGAACACCTTGCGGATCGGCTTCGCGAACGCCCAGCCGTACGCGTACCGCATGCTGATCCCGTCGGAGGTGTCCGTCAGCACCATCCCGCAGGTGAACATGAACGGCAGGACAAGGACCATCCAGAGCGGGAAACCGACCGCCGCGGTCCCGACCGTGACCGTGATCGCGATCAGCGTGACCTCCGTCGCGGTGTCGAACCCGAGGCCGAAGAGCACGCCGACCGGATAGATCTGCCAGGGTTCGTTGACGAACCGGAACAACCAGTTGAAGTAGCGGTTCATGAAACCGCGGTTGTTCAGCTGCGCCTCGAGCCGGTCGTTGTCGAGAGTTCCGGCCCGGAGCTGCCGGAAGATCACGTAGACCTCCCAGAAGATCAGGAGGTTGATCAGCGCGATGATGTAGAGGAAGCCGCCCGAGATCGCCGTGCCGAGGATCGCCCCGACCGACGCGAACGTCGGGTAGGAGCTGATGATGAACCGGGCCGCGACGACCAGGCCTACCAGCATCCCCATCACGATCGTGGAGTGCCCGAGGGAGAACCACGTGCCGACCGTGTACGGACGCTTGCCCTGCTGGAGCAGCTTCCGCGTGGTGTTGTCGATCGCGCAGATGTGGTCGGCGTCCACCCCGTGCCGCAGGCCGAGCGTGTAGGCGAGGATCCCGAGTCCGATGAAGATCCCGAAGGTCCGGCCGATGTAGAAGGTCAGTGCGAGTCCGAGGGCGGTCGCGCCCAGGATGCCGGCGTAGATGAACGCCGCACCGCGCCGCTCGCGGGGCCCGAGCACCCAGCGGTCGCCGGAGGGCGTGGTCGGAGCCAAGGCTGCAGGAGTGACCACGAGCCGCCAGGACGAGCGGGAGTTACTTAACCGTTATGTCGAAATTCATAAACGTAACACCGTCGGCGACGCGGCGGCCGGACCGGCGGTGCGTACGCGCGGGGGGGCCGCCCGGCCCGGGTCGTCCGGGCTACTCTTCGAGGATGGGCTTCCGGTGCTTGATGAACGTGTCGTTGCGCAGTTCGCTGACCGCCGTGGCGAGCTCGGCGTTCGTGTTCATCACGATCGGTCCGTACCAGGCGACCGGCTCGTGCAGCGGCCGACCCGAGACCAGGAGGAAGCGCATGCCGTCCGGCCCGGCCTCGGCGCGTACCGGGCCACCCGGCCCGAAGAGAACGGTCTCGCCCGGTGCGACCGGCGCGGCGTCGGAGCCGGCAAACGCGCCCGAGCCTTCGATCGCGTGCGCGAACGCGGTGTAGCTCGGGTTCGTGCGGAACTCGAACCGACCACCGGCGGGGACGCGGACATCGAGGTACGTCGGGTCCACCGGGATCCC
>JASHUL010000090.1 GCA_030039995.1 Thermoplasmata archaeon | reverse complement strand
GCGCGATCTGCGGCGGCATCATGGTCCGCAGCGGCACCTGCTACGCGTGCACGGTCTGCGGCTCCACGAGCGGCTGCTCGTAGGCCGACCGGCCCGCCCGGCCGCGACCTTTACGTCGGCGGGGCGACGGTCGGCTCCGGCACCGCGACCTCCGCGGGCGCGGCGGACGGGGCCCGCGCGCTCTCCGTCGCCCGCGTGCCGTCGGCGAGGAAGCGGAAGTTGCGGAGCCCGAGCGCGAGCAGGAAGCCGACGAGGGCGAGGCCCGCGGTGATCCCGAAGACGAGCTCGAAACCGGTGATCGCGTAAGTCGGGATCGGGACCGGCACGGGGACGCCGGGCACGGTGATGTAGGTCGTCGTGAGGAAGCTCGCCGTGACGGTCGCGGCGACGACCGGTCCGATCGCGCTGCCGAGATTCCGGAACGTCTGGTTCATGCCGGTCTGGATCCCGAGCTCGTCCCGACCGACCGAGAGGACGATGATGTTCGACATCGCGATCAGGACCGCGACGTTCCCGACCAGCGCCGGGATCGCGAACAGCATCAGCTCGTAGTAGCTCGTGTGGAACACCGCGAGCCCGAGCCCCCCGAGCGCCATCACCGCGAACCCCGTGATCATCACGGGCTTCGGGCCGCTGCGGCTCACGAACCGGCCCCAGAGGGGCGCGGTCAGGAGCATCGAGATCGACGAGGGGACCGAGACGAGCCCCATCTGGAACTCGTCCAGCCCGAACCCGGGCTTGTACGGGTACTCGACCAGGATCGTGAGCCCGATGAAGACGAGGAACATCCCCATCCCGACGAAGACGCCGTTGACGTTCGAGATCCAGATGTTCCGCTTCTTGAGCGCCGCGAACGAGACGACCGGGTACTTCGCGCGCGGCTCCCAGACGAGGAAGAACACGAGGCCGGCGAGGGCGAGGAGGAAGAACTCCGGCACGCCCCACGGGAGGCCGGCGAACGTGACCGCGTGGAAGTTCGTCCAGCCCCAGTACGCGCCTTCCGTGATCCCGAAGAGCGCGGTCGCGAGCGCGAAGCCGAGGCTGGCGATCCCGGGGAAGTCGATCGGCGCCGGCGTCAGGAACGGCGACTCCCGAAGGATGAAGTAGGAGAGGATCGCGAGGACGACCGCCACCGGGACGACGGTGTGGTAGGTCAGCTGCCAGCCGGACGTGTAGGCGATGTAGCCGCCGCCGACGAGCCCGAGGGAGGCGCCGGCCGCGAACATCGCCGAGACGATCCCCTGCGCCTGGCCGACGCGGGCCGCCGGGAACACCTCGGGGAGCATCGCGAACGCGAGCGGGAACATCCCCATCCCGAGGCCCTGGAACGCGCGGATCCCGATCAGCACGTAGATCTGGTTCGCCCGGTCGATGCCGAACGCCGCCCCGATGTTCGGCGAGAAACCGGCGAGCGCGACCGCGACCGCGTAGAGGCTCATGACGAGCACGAGCATCCGCTTTTTGCCGTACTTGTCGCCGAGCTTACCGAAGATCGGCGTGGCGACCGTGCCGACCAGGAGGTAGGCGGAGACGATCCAGACGACGGTCGTCGCGGGCGCGTCGTCGAAGAACGCGACGAACGAGGAGAACGCCGGGATCACCATCGTCTCGACGTAGGTGACCATGAGCGCCATCAGGGCGATCACGATCAGCACGTTGCGAGCCGCGCGCGCGTCGTACGGCGAGCCCGCGGCCGTCAGGGCGCCGTTCGACGTACCGGTCGCGCTCACGGCCGTTCCCCCGACCGGGACTCGCTCGAGGTGCCGCGAAGGATCCGGGCGACCGTGGAGAGGGTGCGGGCCGTGACCGCGAGCTCGTCCGGCGGGATCCCGACGAGCCGCTCCTCGAGCGACGTGGCGAACCCGCGCCAGACGGCCTCGAGCGCCCGGTGGCCTTTCGGCGTCACGGCGAGCTCGATCTGGCGCCGGTCGGCCTCGGACGGTCGGCGGACGACGTAGCCGAGCTCGACGAGCTGGTCGACGGACGCGGTGCAGGCCGCCGGGGTCACGCCGAGGCGACGGGCGAGCCGGCTCGGGTGCCGCTCCTTCGTCCGGTCGAGGTGGTGGAGCGGCCAGAACGTCGACGGCGCCATCCCCTCGGCGACCATCTGGGGGACGATCAGCCGCAGGATCTCGTGGGAGACGTCGCGGATCGGCTCGACGAGGTCCCGGCTCGAGACGGGACGCTCGACCAGACGCGGCGAAGCGACGGACATCGGTCCGGCGCCAGTGTGTTTCAGTTATTTAACAATTCCAATGCCTAACGATTCACAAACCTAACAAACTCGGGCGGCGGCTCACGCGAGGGCATAACGGGCGAGCTCGACCAGGTCGCCCACGGTCGGACGGGAGTCGGTCGGCACGGTGACGGAGCCCCAGCCGGCGACGATCGCGCCCGAGGGGAACGCCCGGTCGCGGCCCGCGTTCTCGGCCCCGAGCTGAGTCGGCGGTCCCCGGCGGTCCACCTCGAGCAACAGGACGAGCGCCCCGACCGGCCCGGAGTCGACCGCCATCCCGCGCCGCTTCGCGGTGCCCCACTCCTCGACCCGCGCCTCCTCGTCGTGGAGGTGGGCGACCCGCGCGGTGCGACCCGACGGGCGCCGCCCGCGGGGCGCGGCGCGCCAGGCGATCTGGCGGCCCGCCTCGCGGAACCGGGCGAGGAGCCCGGGGTCGATCGCGACGGCGCCGGACGGAGCGCTCACGCCGCCACCCGTCGACCCCGCCACAGCCGGCAGTCCGGTCGTACGGAACAGGGGCCGCAGACCGCGAGGTCCCGCTCCTTCGGGCAGTCGCCGGAGATCCCGGTGTGACAGAGGACGAAGTCGTACTTCACCGGGTCGAGCGGGTCGATCCGGCGGAGCGCCTCCGAGACCTCCTCGACGGCGTCCCACGAGCGGGTCCGCCGCGCGGTCAGCCCGAGGTGGTAGGCGATCCAGTAGACGTGGTGGTCGAGGGGGACCTTCAGTTCGCCGGTCGGGACGCCGGTCCAGTACCCGAGGTCCGGGTACCGTTCCCGGACCATCCAGCGGACGAACAGCGTGAGCCGCTTGCACGGACTCCCCGAGGGGTCGAGGGGGCTCGGGAACAGCGCGCGGTACCCTGCCGGAGCGGGGCCGACCTCGGCCGAGCGCCCCTCGCCCCGCAGCGCCGAGGAGAGCCGGTCGAGCCCGACCGAGAACCCTCCGGCCGAGAGCCCCGCCAGGAACGGCTCCTCGAGCGTCGCGTGGTGCGCGTAGAAGTCCGCGAGCACCCGGAAGAGGTGGTCGAGCTGGTCGCCCCGGATCCAGCGGTGGCGGAAGTCGCGGAGGCGACGCGCCCTCTCCGTCCGGTTCCCCGGGCGGAGGAACCAGGCGACGTCGCCGCCCCCGAGCGCCGCGACGCGGGCGATCGCTCCCCGGATCGCGGTCGTGTTCCCGATCGCGAGCGTGGCCCCGACGATCCCCGCGACCTCGCCTCGCCGACGGTCGGTGGCGAGGGGACGGATGGTCGAGATCGGGTCGTCCGCGAACGACCGGTCGAACGGGAACCGTTCGTAGAGCTGCTCGAGGTGCTGCGCGAGCTCGGGCGTCGGTCGGTGCGAGCGCATCGACCGGCGACGGCGGCGGCCCATTTACCGTTGCGCGCCGCGGGCGCACGCCGTGCCCGGCGCGCTAACTACGGCCGTACCCTCGGACCGCGATGGCCGCCGGTCCCGTCGCGCTACGCCCGAGCATCGACCGCGCCTGGCTCGAACGGGCCGCGCACGACGACCCGCTCGCGCACGCGTACGCGCTCTGGGACCTCGACCGGTACCCGGACCGGGTCCGGTTCGTCTCGGCGGTTCGCGGCGACACGACGACGGGGTATCTGCTCGTCTGGCCCGGACGCCTCGCACTCCTCGTGCACTGGCAGGGAGCGCTGCGGGAAGCCCCCGAGCTCGCGGCCCAGCTCCCGCCGCGCCCCGTGGTCGTCGTCGCGCCCGAGGAGGTCCGGGGAGCGGTCGAGCGCGCCCGGGGTCCCGTCCGGGTCCACCCCGTCCTCTCGCTCGTCGCGGCACCGGCCGCTTCCGTGGCGACCCGGGATCCGCCGGGGCGGGTCCGGCGTCTCTCCCCCGCGGACCGGCCGGCGCTGCTCGCGCTCACGGAGGCTACGGAGGAGCTGGTCGCCTCGGGCTATCCGTACATCGACCTCGAGCGCGAAGCGGTGTGGGGTGCCTTCGAGGACGGCCGGATCGCGGGCGTCGCCCGCACGACGGTCACGCTCCCGGAGATCTGGGTGCTGAGCGGCGTGTTCGTCGCACCGAACCGGCGGGGCCACGGCCTGGGTCGTTCGCTCGTCGGGGCGGTGCTCGCGGATGCGCGCGTGGCGCAGGTCCCGGTCGGGTTGTTCGTCCGGGAGGACCGGCCGGCGGCCCGCGCGCTGTACGACCGGGCCGGCTTCCGGCCGCACGGTCGGCGCCTCTGGATCGACGCGGGCACGGGCCTCGAGCCGTGACCCTCGAGAACGGCTAAGCCCCACCTCGGCTCTCGTCGCGCCGCGATGCCGACCAACCGCGAGGCGGCCGAGCTGTTCCGCAGCATCGCGGACATCCTCGACGTCCTCGGCGAGCGGTTCAAGCCCGAGGCGTACCGTCGCGCGGCGCGCTCGATCGAGAGCCTGACGGAGGACCTCGCGGCGGTCGCCGCGCGGAACGAGCTCCGGACGATCCCGGGCATCGGCGAGGCGATCGAGGAGAAGATCCGGGAGTACCTCACGACCGGCCACCTCGCGTACTACGAACGGCTCCAGAAGGAGGTCCCTCCCGGCATCCTCGACCTCCTCCGGGTGCCGGGGCTCGGTCCGAAGACCGCACGACGGTTCTGGCTCGAACTCGGGGTCGAGGGGCCGGCCGAGCTCGCGGACGCGATCGCGAAGGGCCGTCTCACCGGGGTCGCAGGGTTCGGTCCGAAGAAGGTCGAACAGATCCGTTCGGCGCTCGCCGCGGCCGCGGGTCCGGGCGCGGGCCAGCGGCTCCCCATCGATACGGCCTACCCGGTCGCCCAGCGACTCGTCGCCGGACTGAAGGCCGCGGGCGGGGTCGAGCGGATCGAGCTCGCCGGCAGCTTCCGCCGGTGTCGGGAGACGGTCGGCGACCTGGACATCCTCGTCACCTCGTCCGAGCCCGAGCGGGTCTTCGACGCGTTCAGTCGGCTCCCCGAGGTCGGCGAGGTGCGTCTTCGCGGCGGCACGAAGGAGACGGTCGTGCTGCGGCAGGGCCTCCAGGTCGACCTGCGCGTCGTCGAGCCGGCGGCGTTCGGTGCCGCGTGGCTCTATTTCACCGGCTCGAAGGACCACAACGTCCACCTCCGCTCGATCGCCCGCGACCGGGGCCTCAAGGTCAACGAGTACGGGATCTTCCGTGGCGAGGAGCGCATCGGCGGCCGCACCGAAGAAGAGGTCTACGCGGCGCTCGGGCTCGCCTGGGTCCCGCCCGAGATCCGGGAGGACCGGGGGGAGATCGACGCCGCGGCGCGCGGTCCCCTGCCCCCGCTCGTCACCGCCCCGGAGCTGCGCGGGGACCTGCATTGTCACCTCGCCCCGGACGCGAGTGCTCGGGACGTCGATCGGATGATCGCCGCCGCCCGCGCCCGCCACCTCGACTACGTCGGAGTCGTGGTCGGTGGGGTCGGGGCCGACGGCGCCCGATGGACGCTCCCCTCCGCCGCGCTCGCACGACTCGACTCGGCGCGCCCGCCCGGTGTGACGGTCGGTCGCGCCCGAGAGGACGCCTCGAACGGGGACGCGAGCCCGGGGGACGCGCCTCGCTCGGACTACCGGATCCTCCGCCCGATCGGGTCGTCGCCCGGCCCGCCGACCCGCCCGCCGCCGTCGGGCGAATGGACCCTCGCGGCGCACGTCGGCGGGGACGAGGCCGCTCGGCGGTGGGTGCCCTGGGCCCGTTCCGCTCGCGTCGCTCTCGAGGTCGGCCCCGGACCGGAACGACTCGACTCGACCGCGGCGCGGGCCGCCCGCGAGGCGGGGGTCGCGCTCCATGTACCGACGGGCGTCGCGCTCGCGGAGGACGACCCGCTCGCCCCGGTGGCGCTCGGCTTCGCCCGGCGCAGCGGGGCCGGCCCGAAGGACGTGAAGAACACCGCGCGCGCGGCGGACGCTACGGGCGCTTGGGCACGCCCGAAGCGGGCGTGAAGCCGGTGCGGCGCGGGGTCGCGCGCCCGCCCGAGATCGCCTCGGGTCCGTGCGGGTAGGAGACCAGGCAGCTCGTGCACATGTGGGCGGACGGGACGAGCCCGTGCCGCCAGTAGCAGTCACTGCAGAGCGCACGTCCGCAGCCCCAGCATCGGGGGGTCGCGAGCGACGAGCCGACCGGGGTCGCGCAGTTGACGCACGCCCGCGCCGACGTGAGGGCGTCCGCGCGATACGCGGGCGGCTCGGGCCACCGCCGCCGCCCGCCCGAGGGTTCGGGCCGGCGGTTCGGGGAGACCGGTGTCGCGCGCGGCGTCGCCGACGGTGTTTCGGCCGCGACCGGCCGTCGAGGGGGGTCGCTCACCGCGCGGAGCAACTCCGGTCGGTTTATGATACCTTGTCTCGGCCGAATCCCGTTTCCACTGGACCTTTCGGGTTCATGTAGGCCCGCGCGGGACGGGCGGGACGTGTCCGTGGCCCGGCCCTATCGCACGCGCACCGTCCGACCGGTCGAGCTCGAGTCCCGGCGCTCGAACGCCGCGATCCCCGTCGCGGTCGCCGTGGTGCTGGCCGGCCTGTACCTCGGCACCTACACGGTCCTCGTCCCCGCGCTCCTCGGCCTCGCGCTCCTGTTCTCGTCCGGCTCGCTGCTGTCGACCCGGATCAACCCGTTGAGCGCGACGTACTATCTGTCGAAGAAGCCGTCGTTCCTCGCGATCGTCATCGTCTTCCTCGGGTCACTCGTGCTGTTCGGCGGCGCCTACGAGCTGTGGGCCCACCAGCTCGCGCCGCTCGTCCCGCAGCACCTCTGAGCGGGCCCGCGGCCGCCCGACCTCAGCCCGCGACGCGGGCCTCGACCTTCAGCGCGGTGAGCGTGATCATCTTGCTGGGACGCCCGGGACGCTCGAGCGCGGTCGGCGTGGGCCGGTCCTTGGGGTGGTCCCGCAGCCAGCGCGCCAGCCCGCCCTCCACGTCCGGATGCACCGCGTCGAGATTCCACCGTCCGTCAGGCCGGCGCTTCCGGGCGAGGTGGGCGAGCGCGGGCCGGAGCCGCGGGTCGTCCCCGTACCCGAGCGAGGTGACGAGGTCGAGTCCGACCAGGAGGTCGTAGTAGTAGTGGACCGGGTAGTGGAACCGATACCACGGAGCGTAGCGGCTCCCCTGCCGGTAGAGTTGGCGTTCGAGGAAGAACTCCGCGCCCGCCGCGAGCGCCCGCTGCATGCCCGCGGTCCGCCGCGCGCGCGGGTAGGCCCCGAGCGCGCTCAGCCCTTCCCAGGAGTCGAGGTTGCGTCCCCGTCCCCAGCACGACCATCCGCCCTTCGGGTCGGCGCTCTCGACGATCCAGTCGAGCATCGACCGGACACCGGGGTCCTCGACGTAGCCGAAGCGGATCAGCGCCCGCGCCATGTTCCCGACCACGCAGTGGTGCGGCGCGCCCGGCCGTCGGCCCCCGAACCGTCGCTTCGCCCACCCCCGCCACCAGTCGGCCGCGACCCGTACCCGAGGGTTCGCCCGCGTCACCCCCAGGTCGGAGAGCATCAGGAGCTGCCAGTTCGTCGAGAGGTACTTCGGCCGGTAGTAGTCCTCGGGGCTGACCCACCATCCGGCCGGGTCGCCCCGGGCGAGGATCTCCGCCGCCCAGCCGACCTCGGGGATCCGCCGCTTCGCCTCCCGCACCTCGGGGTCGCCTTCGGGCCGCCCCAAGAGCTCGGTCAGCGTCCGGTACCGGACCGACGGCTGGTCCTCGCCGAGGAGCCAGTCGACGACCGTCTTCGACGCCATCGCGTTCGTCAGTCGGACCGGCCCTAAGAAGGGCCCGCGGAGGCGGCGGAACGGGGGGTCACGCGGCGACCATCCGTTCGAGCGCGTCCCGCGCCCGGGCGGCGGTCGCTTCGGGCACGTCGATCACGTACCGGTTCTCGGCCAGCGAGTCGCGCACGTCCTCGAGGTCGATCTCCTTCATGAACGGGCAGACGGTCCCTGCGTCCAGCGGCACGAAGCGGGTCGTCGGGTTCAGCCGACGCATCCGGTGCAGGATCCCGACCTCGGTCGCGACCACGACCTCGGGCGCCCGGGTCTCCTCGGCGTACCGCACCATCCCGTCGGTCGAAAGGACGCGGTCGACGAGCGGGAGCGCCTGGGTCGCGCAGCCGCACTCGGGGTGGGCGACGATCGGGGCGCCCGGGTGCTCGCGCCGGGCCCGGGCCATATCTTCCGGGCGCATCCGCGCGTGGACCGGACAGTCGCCGACCCACAGGTGCATCGCGCGGCCGGTCCGCTTCCGCACGTAGTCGCCGAGGAACATGTCCGGCAGGAACAGGATCTCCCGGTCCGCGGGGATCCCCTCGACGACCTTCACGGCGTTCGAGCTCGTGCAGCAGTAGTCGGCCTCCGCCTTGACGTCCGCGGAGGTGTTGATGTACGCCACGACGACCGCGCCGGGGTGGGCCGCCTTCCAGTCGCGGAGCTGCTCGGCCGTGATCGCGTCGGCGAGCCCGCAGCCGGCCTTCAGGTCGGGGAGGAGGACGGTCCGGCTCGGGTTCAGGATCTTCGCGGTCTCCGCCATGAACCGGACGCCGGCGAAGACGATCACCGGTCGGTCCGCCTCCCGGGCCTTCCGCGAGAGGTAGAGGGAGTCGCCGACGTAGTCGGCGACATCCTGAACCTCGGGACGCTGGTAGTTGTGCGCGAGGAGGACGGCGTGGCGCTCGTCCTTCAAGCGGGCGACCTCGGCCGCGAGCGACATCGGAGAAACCCGACGTTCTAGTTCGTCCGAGGGTTTAAGCGAGCGGGCCGGAGCGTGAGGTGGAACGGCAGCGCCGGCGCCGAATGCGTCAGCGACCCGAGGCTCGCGGCGTCGGCCCCGACCGACCGGTACGACCGGACGTTCGCGGGCGTGATCCCGCCCGAGAGCTCAACCCAGACTCGACGACGCAGCTTGGCTCGTTCGAGCGCCC
>JASHUL010000089.1 GCA_030039995.1 Thermoplasmata archaeon | reverse complement strand
CGCGGGGTACGCCCCGGAAGCGGAGCCCGAGGCCCGCCGAAGGGCGGTCGAGAACCTCGCGCGGTACTTCCGCGACGGTCGGCCGGACCACGTGGTCGACCGTTCGGAGTATTCCGGCGCCTCTCCTTGAGGTCGCGTCCCGGGGGACCCCCGACCGGGGTCTACCGGATCCGTTCGAGGGCGAACGAACCCACGATCAGCGCGCGGTTCGTGGCGCGGCACTCGACCCAGTCCCGGGTCTGGACCTCGCCGAGGCCCTTCACGGAGAGGAACGTCTTGTCTCGGTCCTGGCGGAAGACGATCGCGCCGTCCATCCGGCCGAGCAGGGTCTCGACCTGGGATTCCGACAACGCCGCCCCTTCGAGCGAGTAGACCGCGAGCGCGTTGCGCGGCTTGAGGATCCCGACCACGTTCTGGAGGAACGAGAAGCTCGCCCGCTCGTCGCCGTGGGCGATCACGCCCGCGAGCCCGAGGAACCCGACGCGGAACGGTTGGCCCTTCTCCCCGTCGGCCCCCTTGGCCGCCTTGACGAGGTTCGAGAGGATGCCGGCCCGGTCGTCCGACCCTTTCGTGGTCAAGCGCCGGGCGGAACCGCCGTTCGCGGCCGGTCCCGACGCGTCGATCCAGGTGACCATGCCCATCTGTTCGTACTCTCGGAACTGCGGCAGCACGACCCCAAGGCTCTGCGCGACCTCGCTCGGCGTACGGCTCGCCGTGACGATGACGATCGGCTCGCCCCGCTTCAGGCCCTCCGCGACGAACGAGTAGAGCACGATCTCCTTCCCGACGAACGCGTCCCCCAGCAGCACGACGTGCGATTTCGGCGGGAACCCGCCGAGCAGGAGGTCGTCCAGTCGGCCCGTCCCGGTCGGAAGACGGTCGGAGAAGCGTCGTTGCGACGGGGCGTGGAGCGTCTCGGACGCCGGCGCGACCGCCACGTCCTCCTGCGAAAGGTCCCGAACGGACGTCCCGCGCCGCCCTCGGGCACCTCCTCCGGCCGCCTCGTCGGCTTCGGCCCCCAGGGCGACGCCCCCGACCGCCACGTCCGCCCCTCGGGAGATCTCCTGGCGGCGCAGAGAGACTTCGGCCTCGTTGGCGGCGAGCGCCCGCTCGCGCGCATGGACGGCGGCTTCCCGCGCCTCGACCTGCGAGGCGGACGTCGCGAGCTTCTTCTCCCGCTCGGTGACGGCGGCCTCACGGTCGACGACCGTCTTCAGCCCCCGGTTCAGCTGCTCGAGCTTCTGCGCGTTCTCCACCTGGACCTTGCGCATCTCGCCCGACCGCGACTCGTAATCCTTGACGGCACTGTCGTACGCGCCGCGCCGCTCGTCGAGACCCTTCGTACGGTCGGTGAACTCCGCTTCCCGCTGCCGGAGCGCGGCTTCCCGGCCCGCGAGCGCGGCTTCCTTGTCGGCGGATGCCTTCAGCGCGGTCTCGATCGTCCGCGCGCGGTCGGCGTTCTCCTTCGCTCGGCGGCCGAGGTTGACGTTCTGCTCGTCGAGGACGGACTTGAACTGCTGCAGCTTGAGCTCCCGCGAAGCGAGGTCCTGGGCGATCACCGACGGGGGGCCCGCGGGCTTGGCGGACGCCTCCGCGGCGGTGACGGCGCCCTCGCGGCGCAGCAGGTCGTTCGTCTTCTGGTCGAGCTCCTTCCGGCGCGCTTCGAGCCGGGCCTCGCTCTCGGGGATCGCCGCCGTCTTTCGTTCGAGGTCCTGCTGGCGTTGCGTCAGTTCGACCTCCCGCTTGGTGAGTTCCCCTTCCTGAACGACGAGCCGTTGTTCGCGCTCGGACAGCAACGGGGTGGAGCGCTGGACCTCCTGCTCGCGCATCGCGAGGCCCTTCGTCTTGTCGTCGACCTCCCGTTCGCGCGCCTCGATGTCGGCGATCTTGCCGGCCCACTCGCGCTCCTTTCCGAGGATCGCGTCGGCCCGCTTGCGATAGTCCTCTTCGAGCCCCTCGAGTTGGGTCCGCGCCTCGTCCAAGGACGCCTTCTGGCGTTCGATGGACATCGCGTCGTTCTCGACGTCCGCTTCCCGCTTGACGAGCGCGTTCTCCCGGAAGTGGATCGCCTCCTCTCGCTCCCGGACCTCGTCCGCGATGCGGAACATGCGGCTCTGCCCCGAGGTGATCAGCTCCCGCTCGTGCGGGCGGGTTCCCGACGAGATCAGGTGGAGGAATGAGCCCGACGTCTGGTAGAAGATCGCGGAGATGAACAGGCTGATGGCGAGCGCCGAATCGAGGCTGGTCGCACCCGCCGGAGGGAAGAGCACGACGAGCGCGGTCGCGACCGGGAGGACCGCCGAGAGCGCCGCGACCCACTGCTGTGTCGACCATCCGCTCCAGGTGAGGACGAGGGCCACGAGCGCGAGGCTGATCCCCGCGAGCGCGACCGGGTAGTACCACGGCCAGATCGAGAGCTGGGCGAAAGCGCCGTAGCCGGCGAGGTGGGCCACGAAGACGCCCAGTATGAGGGCGTTGACGGCCAGCGCTCCGACCGAGGCGGCGAAGTGCCCCTCCCACGGCCAGAGGTTGTACTCCTCCCACTTCGAGGCGAGACCGACCGCCGAGATCATCACTCCGGCGCCGATCGGAAACAACAGGTAGAACGAGGTCCGCCAGGAGCCGGGGACCAGGTGACCCAGCTGCGGTTGGAAGTACAGCAGAAGGATCCCGTCGAGCGCGAGGGCCGCCGAAATGACGACGGTATAGAGGTGAGTGTACCGGCCGATCCTCAGCTGGAGCAGCGCGTCTTCCTTCGCGTGTTCCAGGTCCTCCGGGGCAGGGACCGTCACCGACCGGGGTGCCGGGGCCTTACCCTTGGGCGTGCCGCCCTTGGCCATAAAACCAACAACCTGTCGAATTCATGGGTCGGGCATGTTACTTTATCCTTCGCATTCCGCCCGGCGCGCCGGTGGGGCGACTCGGGTCGCGGCGACGAGTACCGCCGCCGCCCGGACCCACCGCTCGGGCTGCTGGCCCAGCTGCTCCTCGACCGCAATGAGATGGGTCCAGGCCTTGGGGTCCGTGGCGACCGCGGCGACCCGTAACGGGTCAGGGCCGAGGGCCGGAGCGACCGCCATCACTTCGTCCACGCGAAATCCGGTCCGTTCCAAACGGGCGCGCACGTCCTCCGCTGCCGGTCGGTCGAACGTTCCCGGTTGGTCCTTTCGCCATCGCTCTGCGACGTAGCCTTCCCGACCGGCACGCAGGGTCACGAGCGGCACCGCCGATCGGAGCAGGCGGGCGACGCTCCGCGCGGGGAGACGGCCGAGATATCGACTGTGCTCCCCCGGGCCGGGAGCGATTTCGAGAACTAGGCGTCCGGACGGACGCACGAGCGCCCGCAGGCGGTCGAGAAGGCGCCCGCTCTCCGTGCCGGCGAACCCGACCAAGTTCCCGAGTCCGACGACGACATCGAAGACGGCCTCGGAGAACGGAGGGAAAGCGGCATCGCCGACCACGAGGTCCGGCCGCGACGGGGAAGGCCCGGAAGGGACCCAACGATCGCGCAACTCGTCCAACATCCTTCGCGAGAGGTCGAGCGCGACGGCGCGGGCCGACCTTCCCGGTGCGAGGATCGGGGTGAATCGCCCCGGGCCGGATCCGGCGTCCAACGCCCATCCCTCCGCGACCGCATGACGAAGGAGGAACCGCTCTCGGAGCTCGCGGAAGAGGTCGCGCTGGGCCGTCCCGGCGTACCGGTCCCACTCCCGCCGCGCCCGATATGGGTCGACCGCCCGGAATCGGGCACGGGCCGGGGCCTCCGGGTCCAAGGCCGGGGGTCGACGCGCGGGCTCTCGGACGCTCGCGCGCGAAGTTCCCCGGGCCCGGCGACTTCCGCGACCCCGGCCTCTGGATTCCGTCCGGAGCCGCTCCACGAATGCGCCCGCCTCGGCCGGCCGCAACCGTCGGCCTTTATAGGGCGCGACCACTGGCCGAACGGGTACAGTGAGCATGCCGTACTACGAGTGCCCGAAGTGCGGTGGCGGGTACGTCATCGACGTCCCGCCGAGCGCCCGGCCGATCTGCGACCGCGACGGGGCCCGACTGAAGAAGGCGAGCGACGCGTCGTACGAGC
>JASHUL010000088.1 GCA_030039995.1 Thermoplasmata archaeon | reverse complement strand
CCCGACGGTGTATCCGCTCGACCCGGAGCGAGTCCGCGCGGAGTTCGCGAAGGCGCACCGACCGCTCCTCGTCGAGGCGAACTACTCGGGCCAGTTCGGCCACCTCTTGCGCGCCGAGACCGGGGTCTTCCTGACGGAGCGCCTGCTCAAGTACGACGGCGAACCGTTCTATCCTTACGAGATCGTGGCGCGGGCGACCGAGGTGATGGGCCATGGCGGATAGTGCGGTACGGCCGGCGCCGGTCGCGACGGGTCCCGCGCTGCCGGTGATCGGGAAGTCCGACACCAAGCCGACCTGGTGTCCGGGCTGCGGGGACTTCGGCGTGGTCGCCGCCGTCGAGAGTGCGCTCAAACGCCTGCAGATCCCGTCGCACAACGTCGTGATCGTCTCGGGCATCGGCTGCTCGTCCAACCTCCCGCACTTCCTCTCGTCCTACGGGTTCCACGCGATCCACGGCCGATGTCTCCCGGTCGCCGAGGGGATCCGGTGGGCGAACCACGGGCTCACGGTCATCGGCACCGGCGGGGACGGCGACGGGTTCGGGATCGGCGCGGGGCACTTCGTGCACGCGATGCGCCGGAACGTCGACCTGACGTACGTCACGATGGACAACCAGATCTACGGCCTCACGACCGGCCAGGCCAGCCCGACGTCGACGATGGGCCAGAAGACCAAGTCGACGCCGACCGGGGTCATCGAGCATCCGGTCGACCCGATCGCGCTCGCGCTCGCGAGCGGCGCGACGTACGTCGCGCGGGGGTTCTCGGGCGACGTGAAACAGCTCACCGACCTGGTCGCGGGCGGCATCCAGCACCGCGGGTTCGCGTTCGTGGATGTCTTCAGCCCGTGCGTGACGTACAACAAGCTGAACACGTTCGACTTCTTCCGCCAGCGCGTCTACAAGCTCGAGAGCGCGGGACACGACCCGAGCGATATCGTCGCCGCCTGGCAGCGCTCGCTCGAGTGGGGGGACAAGATCCCGATCGGGCTGTTCTACCGGACGGAGCGTCCGACGTACGAGGACCTCGAGGAGGTACTGAGCGCGGGCCCGCTCGCGCGCCAGTCCGCGGGGCTGAAAGGGCACGAGAGCGTGCTCGACGAGTTCGTCTGACGCCGAGCTCGCGGGAGCCGGCCGCTCACGTGCGCCCGAACAGGTAGGCGTCGTCCTCGTGCCAGAGAAGGTCGAAGACCGACGGGTCGGCGAGGAGCGGCGCCGCTGAGAACGCCGGCCACAGGACCGTGTTGTTGCCCGTGACGATCACATAGCCGACGTCGAGCGCCGACATCGCCGACAGCCCGGCACCGTCCAGCGTGGCGTTCGTCAGCTCGGAGACCAGAACGCGATACGAGGCGTTGAGCCACTCCCATCCCGGGACGAGGGGATAGAGGAGTACGAGGTCGGGGGCGTACCCCGGTAAGAAGCCGGCCGCGCTCCCGGGCGCGATCAGGACGCGGGCGCCGGGAGGCAGGTGGCCGCCCGCGTACTCGAGCAACGCGAGGTCCGCGGCGGACACGTTGCCGAAGTCCTCGTAGAGCTCGGAGAGGACGGGAGGGAGCTCGGTCGGGGTCAGGGCCGCCCCGGGGACGACGATCACGAGGACGAGCAAGAGGACGACCGCGGTTCGGGCGAGCGGTGCGGGCGGACGCGCCCCCCGTGAGGTCCCTTGAGCCCCGACCTTCGTGCTCGGGCCCGATCGGACCAACCCGACAAGCCATTCGACGAGGACGACGAGGACCGTTCCGGCGATCCACGCATACAGGGTGAACAGCCAGATCGACAGCTCGGCCGAGTTCGTGATCTCGGCGAGACGCACGCCGGGCGCGAAACCGTCCGAACCGGCCCACAGGACCCCGAGCAGGGCGATCAACACGACGGCCGCAGCCGCCGCGAACCGACGGAAGGTGTCGAGGTAGCCGCCCCAGGCGGACGACCGAGGAAGCAGGACGAGCAACGCCAGCCCTGCAGTGAGCAGGATCGCGAGCTCGGCCCGCAGCAGCGGGAGCGGAGACAGCCAGACGTCGTTCGGTCCGAACAGGTACGGGTCGATGCTGCCGACGAACAGGGGCGAGGAGATCCCGACCGTCGAGCCCGCCGGCGCGGCGCCGGCCCCCGGCGTGAGGCCCGGACTGTTCCAACCCTGGACGAGGACGTAGAACGTGGGAAGGAGCGCGACGAAGGCGACGAGGACGGCGACCGCCCATCGCGCGAGCCACCGCGCGACCGACCCCGCGAACGACGGGCGGGCGAACAGCCCCGCGAGGAGCAGCGCGGGGAGGAGCCACTCCGCTCCCACCGGATTGAGCGCCGCCGAGTATCCGACGAGGAGCCCGAACGCGGCCGCATCCGCGGTGCGGGGCACGGAACCCCGCAGCCAATCGAACGACCGTCCGGCGAGAAGGAGGACGAGCGGGAAGGCGAAGACGAAGTCGTTGCTGCCGGCGACGAGCACCCGGGTCCAGGACGCGACGGCCGCCAGAAAGACGGCGAGCGCGACCCCGGCCCACTCCGAGCGGAACGCCCGTCGTCCGAAGACGTAGGCTCCGAGCGGCACGAGCGCGAAGAAGAGCGGCGTGACCAGGAGGCTCGTACGCGCGGGAGGAAGGGAGAACAGCAGTTGCGCCCACCCGAGCCAGACGGTCGTGCCCTGCGGGTAGAGCAGCCCGACCGCCGCGTACGGGCGGAACGATAGCGGAAGGGAGTGGTTCCGGACGAGGAGCGAGGTGTACAGGGTCAGCAGGCTGGAGTCGTACGTGTTCCCGGTCGGGATCGGCAACGCCACCGCGAGCTCGAAGAAGAGCAGCAGCGCGGCCGTCGCGAGAACGATCCCGAGCACGAGTCGATTCGCGCGGAGGAGCGTCTCCGCCTCTGCGCGAACGCTCGCTCGACCCCGTCGAGTGAGCCCCACCACCGCGAGCACGACCCCGGCGGCGATCGGCAGTCCGAACGCGAGCGCGGGCGTGAACGCCCCGACGGGAAGGGCGGCCGCGAGGAACATCGCCGCACCCCCGAGGTAGAAGTCGAGCAACCCCCGCTCGACGGGTTGGAGCCGCCGCCAGGACGCCACCCAGCGGGCTCCGACCGCGCGGACGAGCTCTCCGACGACCGCCGCGGCCCCGGCCCAGACGATGAGACCGAGGGCGAGCGCGACCCCGGACGGGCCGGGCAGGGACACGGGCGCCCATCGAGGTGCCCCCTATTAGGAGCGTGCTGGCGCGACGCTACGTATTTACTGTGCGAGCACCCCGAGAAGCTCGGGCGTTCATCGTGGGCACACCGTCCGGCGCGCGAGACGGCCTCTCGAGCGTAACGCGGGGCACGCTGTACCTCCTCATCGGCTCCCTCCTCTTCGTCGGGTTCAACTTCGTCGCCCGCTTCATCCTGATCCGGTCGATCAGCACGGACCAGTGGAGCGCGTTCTCCTTCGCGCTCGCGCTCGTCAGTCTGGTCGCGGCCATCGGTAGTCTCGGGCTGCCGAGTGCGGTCGCGCGCTCGCTGCCGTACACCGGTTCCGAGGCCGATCGGCGGACGATCGTCCGGGGTACGCTCCTCGTCGGGGGAGTGGCCGCGATCGCGTCCGCGCTCGTGATGTGGGCGCTCGGTCCGTGGATCGCGACCACGCTGAACTTCCCGAACCTCGGCCTTGCCCTGGCCCTCTTCCCGATCGCGGCGGGGACGTCCGTCGTGATGACCCTCATCGCGTCGATCTTCCAGGGATTCGAGGACGTCATGCCGAACGCGTTGTTCGTGCAGACGGTCACCCCCGGACTGTTCGTCGTCTTCCTGCTCGCCATCCTCGCGGTACCGCCCGCGGGGATCGACTACCTCTCCGCGCTGCTTTCCTACGTGGCCGCGAACGTCGTCGCGCTCGGCCTCACGGTGGCCTACGCGCTCCGCCGACTGCCCCGACACGT
>JASHUL010000087.1 GCA_030039995.1 Thermoplasmata archaeon | reverse complement strand
CTCACGATCCGGCCGGCCGGCCCGGGGGTGCGGTCGGCGAGGCCGGCGAGGGAATCTCCTCCGCCGACCGGCTGGTCGCACGGACCATGGCGGAGAGGCGTTCCAGCAGCGACTCCTTCTGAGAGCCCTGTCCGACCAGGGCGTACTTCAGCACGTCCCGCAGCGTGCGGACGGGGATCACTTCGACGATGCCGCGGTAGCGAGACTCGAGGACGAGGTCGTCGAGATTCGCCTCGGGGACGAGCACGCGTTTGATCCCGGAGTCCGCGGCGGCCTCGACCTTCGCGGTGACTCCGCCGACGGGGAGCACCTGCCCGCGCACGGAGAGCGAGCCGGTCATCGCGACCGACTGGTCGACGGGAACTCCTTCGAGCGCGCTGATCACGGCGGTCGCGATCGACACCGAGGCGCTGTCCCCCTCGACCCCGTCGGACGTGCCGACGAACTGGATGTGGATGTCGTACCGGGAGATGTCCTCGCCGGTGTATTTCTTGATGAGCGCCGTGACGTTCTGGACCGCCTCGCGAGCGATCTCTCCGAGCTTCCCGGTCGCGACCACGACGCCGCCGTTCCGGGTCTGGGACGGGGTGACCTCCGCGACGATCGGGAGAACGATTCCCGAGAACTCGGCCATCCCCGACTGGGCATTGATCGCCGCGAGTCCGTTCACGACCCCGACGGCCGCGCCCTCGGTCGTGAACATCCGGTACTCCTTGCGCCGCTCGATGTACCGGTCGGCAATCTGCTGCTCGAGCGAGCGGCTCGCCTTCTTCGCCTTCACGACCTGGTCTGCGTGGACCATCGGGAGGCCGTCGGAGAGCGCGATGTCCCCGGCGACCCGTACAAGGCCGCCGAGTTCGCGCAGACGCAAGGTGAGCTGACCGGAGCGCCCCGCGCGGCGCTGCGCCTCGCGGATGACCTCGGTCATCGCCCCGACATCGAAGTGCGGGATCTTCTTGTCCTTCACGACCTCCTGGGCGACGAACCGAACGATCTTCATTCGGTTCTCGGGAGTGTCCGGCATCGTCGTCTTCACGTAGAGTTCGTAGCCGTACCCTCGGATCCGCGAGCGCAGGGCCGGGTGCATCGTCTGGACGCTGTCGACGTTCCCCGCGGCGACCAGGACGAAGTCGGAGGGCACCGGCTCGGTCTTAACCATCGCACCGGCGGAGCGCTCGGATTGGCCGACGATGGGGAACTTGCGCTCCTGGAGCGCGGTCAGCAGGGAGTGCTGGCTCTCGATCTTCAGGAGGTTGATCTCGTCCAGGAACAGGACCCCGCCGTTCGCGCGGTGGATCGCGCCAACCTCGACCCGCTCGTGGGGCGGGGTTTCGAGTCCGCCCGACTGGAAGGGGTCGTGTTTCACGTCGCCGAGCAGCGCGCCCGCATGAGCGCCGGTGGCGTCCACGAACGGGGGCTTGTCGTCGGGCGAGTGGGAGACGAGGAGCTTCGCGACCGCGTTGCCTGTATCGCTGCGGCCGCCCGAGAAGCGAACGATCGCGTAGATGATGAACACGATCAGGAGCCCGACCAGAAGGGCCGTGAGGTCCTTGTCGACGATCACGATGTAGAGGGTGAAGGCGAAGATCGCCAGCGCGATCACGACAAAGAGGATCGTTCGCTGTTCTTTCTTCTGGGCCGCCTCGAGCTTCTGAGCCGCGACGATCTCCTTGCCCTTCCCGGCGGGGACGACTCGGATCTTCGGCTCGTTCGGGTCCTCGCTGTTCGAGTAGGCGAGAATGTCCTGCAGCTGTTCCTTGGGAAGGAAATCCACCATCGCCCGGGCGAGCATGCTCTTGCCCGTGCCCGGCTCGCCGATCAACATCATGTGCCGCTTCTGGGTCGCGGCCTTGTGCGCCACTTCGACGGCGTCGTCCTGCCCGATCACCTGGTCAAGTAGGCGCGGCGGCACCTCGACCTGTGCGCTCGAAGAGTAGGGGAGGGTCTTCGCCCACTGCTCGAGTTCGTTGACCGCGGCCGCCTCACCGGGCGTCGTGGAGGGGGATTCCGACGGGGCTTCCGTTCCTTCTGCCATGGTGGCGTCGCGGCTCTCTATGGCCGAGAACCCATTCGCCAATGAATCGAAGGGGCGGTGCGTATAAATCCCTTAGCACCGAAAAACGAGACGCCGCGACCGGTTTTCCCCGCTCCGCATGGCTTTGCCGGCCGTGATTGAGCCTCGGGGGTCGTCCGTTATCTACCGCTCCGGACTCGGCCGAGCGGTGGCGAGGGATGACCGTCCGTCTCGAGGGAAAGCCGGTCGCCGAGGCCATCGACGCAACGACCCGGGCCGCGATCGCGGCCCTCCCCTCGGGCGAGCGCGCGCCCTGCCTTGCGAGCGTCCACCGCGGCGTGGATAGCCCGTTCCGTTTCTACCTGAAACGTCAGGCGAAGGCCGCGAGCGCGCTCGGGATCACCTTCCGGGACGAGCCGCTCGCCGCCGGCGACGGCCCGCGCGAGCTGGTCGACCACCTGGCGGCGCTCGACCGGGACCCGACGGTGGACGCGGTGCTGCTCGAGCACCCGCTGGCCCCTCCGTTCGATTTCTATCGGGCCGTGGCCGCGCTGCGCCCGGCGAAGGACGTGGACGGGGTCGGGACCGCGAACCTGGGCCGGCTCGTGGCTCAGGCCCCGGTGCAGGTACCGGCGGTCGCGCTCGCAGCGGTCGCGATCGCTCAGCATTACCGGCTTCCGATCGAGGGGGAACGGGTGG
>JASHUL010000086.1 GCA_030039995.1 Thermoplasmata archaeon | reverse complement strand
CCGCGACCGACGGGATCGGGCCCGGGGCGAGCGGCGGCACGGCGGCCGGCAGGAGGCCCCCGAGGTTCGCCTCCCGCTCGGCGAGTCGCCGGAGGTAGGAACGGCGGTACCGCCAGTAGAACACGAGCGTGGCGAGCGCGTTGACCGCGAACACCGGCCCGAGCGTGTAGGCGATCTGCGGGATCGCGATCTGCTGGCCCGGGGTCTCGCCGCCCCAGACGGTCATCAGGATGAAGAATCCGAGGAGGCTCGTCCCGAGCCAGATGAACAGCGGACGGTCCCGCGGGTGGGTGCGCTTCGACCGGTCGAGGAACGGAAGGAACAGCACGTAGACGATCAGGACCGTGGTGATCCCGATCGCGAGGACCGGCGTTACCCCGACGAAGTCGACGAACTTGAACAGCCACAGGAAGTACCAGTCGGGCTCGGTCACCACGCCCGCCGCGGCGAGATTCCCGACGTAGGTCGGCAACGTCCACGGCCACAGCGCGGCGATCCCGAGCAGGAGGCCCGTGTAGAGGAGCCCCCACTTCGCGATGTACCAGAAGATGTGGGGCATGAACGGGACGCCCTGCTTGTCGTCCTTCTCGGTGAACCGCCGACGTTGGAGCGGGTCGCTGGTCGCCTGCGGCGCGATCCCGTGCGATTCGAACAGCGCGATGTGCGCGTAGAGGAGCGCGCCGAGCGCGAGCGGTAACAGGAGGACGTGGGCGTCGAACATCCGCGACAGGAGCCCCTGGCTCGTACCGTCGGCGAGGATCAGCGGGCCGAGGAGCGGCCCGACGGTCGGGAGTCGCAGCGCGAGGACGAGCCCGACGTTCGTCGCGTTGTAGGAGATCTGGGTGTACGGGAGCAGGTAGCCGGTGAACCCCATCCCGAGCGTGGTGATCAGCAGGAGGGTGCCGACCATCCAGGAGAACTCCCGGGGCGCCTTGTAGACGCCGAGGTAGTAGCCGCGGTAGAAGTGGACGAACATCAGGAAGATCATCGCGTAGGCGCCGTAGAGGTGGCTCGTCAGCAGCAGTTGGCCCATCGGGACCGAGTGCACGATGTAGTACGTCGAGCACCACGCGGCGGGCGCGACCGACTGCGTTCCGATCGGCTGGCCGCACGCCGTGAGGGTCGTGTTGGTGCTCGGCTGGTAGTACAGGAGCAGCAGCATCCCCGAGACGACCTGGTAGAGGAACGCGTTCACCACGAACGCGCCCGTCCAGTACGACGGCTTGAACGTGAACTCGGGCTGGGGACGGAGCGCCCACTTGCGCATCGCCGTCCGGTCCTCGACGAACCCCCAGATCTGGTTGAGGGTCCGGTTGTACCAGTTCGTGAACGACACTCGACCCTCCGCTCACGACGTCGGCCCGAAGAAGCAGGCGATGACGGGGCCCTCGCTCGCCAGCTGCGAGGTCGAGCCGACCCCGTAGTCGCCCTGGAGCGTGTTGAGGTGCCCGTTGACGGGCGGGCCGAGCTCCCCGTACGCGAAGATGTTCCCGTCGACAATCTTCAGCAGTACCTGCGGGAGCGGGAGCACCGCCGGGCCGGTCAGGTTGTTCGCCGAGTTGGCGGGGTCGTAGGTCGAGCCGTGGCAGGAGCAGTGGATGTAGAACGGCTGGCTCGCCATGTTGGGCGTATTGAACGTCTGCGAGCAGGTGCCCGGCGGGTAGTACGCGATCGCCGGGGCCGGGCATCCGAGATGCTGGCAGATCGCGCTGTACGCGACGATCGACCCGTGGTCGCCGATCCCGTAGGGCACGTTCCACGCCCCCGGGTTCGACGCGCTCGGCTGGTCGCCGTCCGGCGGGGCGAGGTTGAGCAGGAAGTTGGGCTCGTTCCGGAGCGGGTAGTTGAACAGGTAGAGTTCCCCGGTGCGGACGTTGTACTCGTTCTGGACCTTGTCGACCGTGAGCGCGGTGCCGTCGACGTCGAGCAGCTGGGTGACGGGATAGCTCGAGATCCCGACCACGGGAGGCTGCACGTACTGCAGCGTCCCTCCGACGAGACCGCCCGCGCCCGCGCCGACGATCCCCGCGACCGCGAGGAGTTTCAGGACGTTGCGCTTCGTCTCGTCGACGTCTCCCTCGGGGTCGACCGCGGCGACGCGGCGGAGCTGTCCGACGGGGAAGTCGAACGCGGGGTTGCGGGCCTCCACGAACGGACAGGCGGCGGGGCAATCGAGCACCGGGTTCATCCGAGCGTCCTCCCGCGGGTGTCCGGATGCGCGTCGTCCGCTTCGTGCGGGTCGGGGACCGTCGCCTCGCCGGGAAGCTCGGCCCGGTCGCTCCCGTAGTAAACGGCCCAGGTGATCCCGATCCCCATCAGCACCACGAGGACCTCCGTCATCTCGACGATCTGTTGGGGCGAGAGGCCGCTCATCGGTACGGGTCGACCTCCCCCGGCACCGCCGGGACCGTCATCGACCACGTCGGCATCGGGTAGCCACCGGTCCACGGACCCCAGGCCGGCGCGATCGGCGCGACCGCGGCCACCGGAGGTCGGGCCACCGCGGCGGGGATCCCGCTCCGCTGGGTCGGGGTCGGGTCGAGCCCGAGCAGCGTCCCCCGGATCGACAGGGGACCGGCCGGCGAAACCGGCAGGTCCGCGGCCCGCGAGAACTCCGCGAGCAGCTCCTGCTTCAGTCGACCGGCGCGTCCGTACCAGCGCCCGACCTGGCGGAGGAACTCGCCGTTCTTCTCACCGAGGAGGAGGAATCCCGCCGCCGCGAGCAGGATCACCCAGTCGACGTCGGAGAAGAGCGCCATCAGCTCATCCTCCCGCCCCCGCGACGAGGCGCGGCGGCGTCGGCGGCGACGCCCGATGGCTCTCCCAGCGCGTCGCGAAGAACGCGCCGCCGAAGTAGAGTCCGATCATCGGGGCCGCGATGATCAGCATCGTGATCCCGGAGTTGTCGGGGGTGACGATCATCCCGAAGACGAGGGCGCCGAGCACGGCCGCGCGCCAGTGCTTGCGCCACACCGCGGCCTTGACGACCCCGAGGCGCGTGAGGGCGTAGATGAAGACCGGGAGCTCGAAGACGATCCCGAACGCGATCGAGTAGAGCAGCGCGAACGTCACGAAGTCCTGGACGCCGAGGGTGTACGGGGCGAGGCCCATCGCCCCGACGTAGAAGAACAGGAGGCGGAAGGTGAACGGCGTAAGGAACAGAAGGCCGCCGGCGGTGCCGATGGCGAAGAGGACCGTCGCCGGGATCCCGATCTGCCGGAGAAGCACCCGTTCGTTCCGGCGCAACGCGGGGACGAGGAACGCACCGACCTCGTGGACCACCCACGGCATCCCGAGGATCAGCGCGACCAGCAGCCCGATCTCCATCTGCACGAGGATCGAGTCGCCGACGCCGACGTTGATCAACTGGACGTTCGGCGGCAACATCCAGGCCCGCATCGCGCGGAACAGCTGGGCCGTGACGTTGTAGAACGGACTCGGGAACGGATAGGCGAGTGGCACCGAGACGCCCGCCACCGGCACGGAGACCGGAACGAGCTCGAAGAAGAGCAGGAAGCCGAAGATCCCGGCGAGCACGACCCCGATCCGGACGGCCCGGCGACGGACCTCCTGAAGGACCGTGAGGATGCGGTCGAGGTCCCCCATCAGTCACCCCGGACCCTCCTCTCGGTCGGCTCCTCGGGGGAAGCCGTCGTTCGTTCGGCGGGTCCGTGCCTCGCGCATGCCGGTCCGGGGGTCGCGCTAGTGCCCCGGGCCGCCGGCCGTCGGTGCGCTCGACGCGGCCTTCTCGGCCTGGATCTCCCGCTCGACCTCGATCCGACCTTTCTTGAACTCCCCGACCGAGCGACCGAGGCTGTGCGCGAGCTGCGGGATCTTGCTCGAACCGTAGAACAGTACTCCGGCCACCACGGCGATAATCAACCAATCGTCGAGAGAATCGAACATCGTCTCCCTCGCCGTCCGAGTCGGCCGTAGGCCGATATGGCGTTCGTACGGGACGACCGAACGGGTACGGAGAGTCCGGACCCGGGGTAGATAAGGCCCGATTCAGGCCGCCTCGACCATCACGGTCTCGGTCCCCGCGGAGACCGCACGGTCGATCGCGACCTCGGCGAGCAGCGAGAGACAGCCCGCGCCCCGCCCGAGGAGGAGGGAGGCGGCCCGCAGGCCGCCCTTGTGGGTCGGACTTCCCCGGCGGTCGGCCGCGACCTCGACCAGTGTCGCGAGCCGCGCGGTCTCGTGGTAGACCTCGCAGGCGTGGTCGAGCGACGGGTGCATCAGCGTGTCGACGACGGTCTTCAGGTGTCCCTTCATCTCGGGGAGCACATCGCCGAGCGCGTCCCCCGAGCCTCCGGGAAGTTTCGCGACCTCGTCGTTGACCGTCCGCAGGGTCGCGGTGAACAGTTCGGTCAGCTCTTCGAGCGCGTGCACGACGACGCGCCACTCGAGCAGCTGGCGGGGGTCGGGGCTACCGATCCGGCGCGCGAGCGACCAGTCGCGACTGGCGAGGAACAGCTGGCGGACGAGAAGCGCGAGGACCTTGCCCGCCTCTTCCTCGAGGGTGGTGATCCTGCGGCTACGGGTGCGGCGGCCGATGACCTCCTCGGTCTCTTCGAGGAAGGCGACCAGGATCATCTTCATGCGTTGCACGAGCTGCGGCAGGCCGTACTTGGATGGGTCGATGAAATTCTGCAGGACGACCCGCGTCGGTTCCTGCGCCACGACCGAAACGCCGAGCAGCCCGCGCGCGGTCTGATGCAGCTCTTCGACGCGCTCCGGGGCGAGGGGCACGTCCGTCCGGATCTCGATCGCGTCGTGCCCGACCCGATACGCACCGACGACGAGACGCTCGAGGACACCCGGGGTATCGAACGACCGGGCCGAGACGAGGTACGGCGCACCGCTTCCCGTGGCACCGGGGAGCGGAGCGGGTTTGAGGTACAACGTGCCGTCGTCGTTCTGATCGAACACGACGAGGTCCCCCGGTCGGAGATTCATCGCCTCCGCCCACGGTTTCGGCAACGTGACGGCGATCGACGAGTGTCCTGCTTTCAGTACCCGGCGCTCCCGACTCGGTGCTCCCCACGCCATCGTTCGTTCCCGAACCTACTACGAGGTCCGTAGGTTATACGGGACCTCGGATTTGAGGCTTGCGGCGGCCGGATCAGCCGCGCGGTTCGGTGGGGGGCGGAGCGCTCCCCGGTGGTGGGGGGCTTTCGCCCGGCGTCTCGGGCTCGGCGTACCCGAGCCGCTGGGGCGGCATTTCGTACGTGCTGCCGCGCCGGCGGCCGACCACGAACCCGAGCACGAGCGCGATCACCACGAGCGCCACGATCGTCCCGACAATGATGAAGACCGCGACTCCGGGGTTCGTGTCGGCGGTGGTGACGGTGAGATTCGCGGGGAGGTTCATGCCGAACGCGATGTAGCCGTACATCCCTTCCTGGAAGTGACCGGGCTCGGTACAGACGAACTCGTACCAACCGGCTGCGGGGACGGTCACGTTGCCGATCACGGTGTCGCCGGGCGTGCCGACCGAGGTCGCGTTCAGGTTGATCAACGCCTTCGGCGCGTCGCCGAAGGCGAGGGAGTCGATCTGCGCGGACGAGTAGTCCGTCGGGATCACCCAGCCCTGCTTACCGATGATCGTGAACGTGTGGTCGACAGCGTCGTTGTCGGTCAGCGTGATCGTGACGGTCGAGTTCACCGCCAGCCCTTGGAACGTGTTCGGAGTGAACGAGAATCCGGGCTCGGCGGTCACCGAGACGGACGTGCCGGCGTCGGAGGTGACGGCGGCGGTGCTGGCCGCCCGGGCGGGCGCGGTCACGACGAACGCCGCCCCGCCGGCACCGATCAGAACCGCGGCGACGAACAGCACCGCCGCCGCCCGGCGCGCTGCCCGAGCCGAGACGCTCCTTCCGCTCACGCGATCGGCGGTCGGACCGCGGGCCGCGTTCAAACCCCCTTGGTACGAACCTCGCCCACCGTACCACGACGAGCGGTCGCGCGCGCTCCCGGTTCGTACGCGGCCCATATGTAGCTACGTACCCCGGTCCCGACCGTGTCGCGGAGCGCACCTCCGTTCCGGGGGGCGGCGCTCGGGCTCGTCGGCCCAGCGCTCGCGGCCGGAGCGATACCGGCGTCGGGCGAGACGCCCCTCCAACTGACCGAACCTCTGCTGTGGGTGATGCTCGCGCTCACGGTCGCAGGCGCGATCGTCACGTACGCGTTCCTCGTCTACGCGGTCTGGCGGTTCCGCGACCCGGCGGCGCGGAGGCGGCGGCATGGTTAACAAATACGAGATCGCCTGGACGCTCGCGGTCGTCGTGATGCTCGCGGGGGTCGCCGCCTACTCGACGATCCTCCTGTATCAGTTGGACGCCCTGCCATCCGACCCGACCGAGTACGTGGACGTGATCGGGCATCAGTGGTACTGGGAGTTCTGCTATCCGGCGAACGGGACCTGCTTCAACTCCTCGTACGACGCCACGACCAACACCGTGAGCGGCGGGGCGTTATGGGCGGCCCCGGGCGCTCTCGTTCAGATCAACGTCACCGGAGCGGACGTGATTCACTCGTTCAACATCCCTCAGCTCGGGGTGCGGATCGACGCCATCCCGGGTCGCATGAACTACTTCGCGTTCAACGTGCCCAATGTGGCGGCAGGGACGCAGTACCTGATCCAGTGCACCGAGTTCTGCGGCACCTACCACGGAACCATGCGCTCGTTCCTCGAGATCACGTAGTCTACCGACCTTGGGCGCCGGAGCGGGGCGCCGTCTAGTGGTGACCGTGCTCGGGCGCCTTTGGCGGGAACCGGCCCGCGTACGCCGCCACCACCGCGACGATCACGCCGATGCCGAGCAGCGCGCCCGAGCCGACCAGGATCCAGGTGTCCACGATGGCGGTCGACGGCGCCGCGGTCGGCGGCGGCGGAGCGACGCCGACGTACAGCTCTCCCGTCATGCCGTTCGCGAAGTGACCGGGGACCGTGCAGATGTACTGGTAAACCCCCGGAGCACGAACGGTGAAGTTCGCCCAGGTCGTCGAGCCCGCGCCCGCCGTGATCGCCTGGTTGACCAGCGGCGGGTTGGTCGTGAACGTGGTGGAGAAGTTGGCGGGCGAGAGCGTGTAGTTCGAGAGCGGCGAGACCGTGAACGTGTGCCCGAGGCTCCCCTGGTTCGTCACGAGCACGTCGACCACGAGCGGGTAGTGGGTCGTGTTCGCGGCGAGGACCGCCGGGATGAACGCGTAGGAGTCGGTCGTGTTCTCCATCAGCTCGACGCCCGGGCCGGTGGCGGTGAGGTTCACGAACCCCCACATCCCCGCCTGGAACTGGTACGGAACGACCGAGACGAACTCGAACGACTCTCCGCTCGTCGAGGCGTTGAACGAGACGTTCGCCCACGCCGTCTGACCGGGTGCGACGGAGACGTTCGCGAGGGTGCCGTTCGCGTTGAAGAATCCGTCGAGCTGGGCGGGGGTCCAGCTCGTGCTCAGTACGACGTTCGGTAGCTTCGACAGCGTGAACGTATGGGCGTAGCTCCCGACGTTGACGAGCTCGACCGAGAGCGTGCTGGACGGGTTCGCGGTCAGCGAGTTCGGCTGGTAGCGAGGCTGGTCGGTGAGGTTGACCTGGGCGCTCGTGTTCGCCGATTCCGCATGCGCGAACCCGACCTCCGCCGGGGTCGCGACCTGAGAGATCGCGGCGGCCGAGGGGAGGCCGAACGTCGCGAGCAAGAGTCCCGCGACGAGCCACGGGACCGCTCGACGCAGGGGAGGGGAGAGGCGACGCGTCCGCACGTCGGTCACGGAATCCCCTGACGGCGTTCGGACCTGGGCGCGGTTGATATGCGTAGTGTACGAATCGTCCGGCGAGGCCGACCGGAGCTACGGCGGGCCGAGGCCGGCGGCCTCGTGCGGTCGCGCCCCGGGGAGCGCCGGCACGGCGGCCGGCGGAGCCGCGTCCTCCCCGTCCGGGACCCGGCGGGCGATCCACGGACGCTCGGTCGAGCCGACCCAGTAGCGTCGGAGGAGCCCCGCGATCTCCGCGGTCATGACCGTGCCCATGACGCTCCCGTAGGCGAGCACAGCGGCGACCACGCCGCCCGTGGCCACGAGGGCGAGCCCGGCGAGCGCCATCGCGAAGAACGCGGCGGCGAGCCCAAGAAGGAAGCCGAACGGCTGGGGGCGCTCCCCCGACCGCCGGCCGAGCGCCCGCACGAAGTAGAGGAACACCCCGAGCATCAGGACGGTCATCGCCGCCCCCCCGATCACGGGGAAGCTCGTGACCCACGGTCCGATCCCGGCGGCGAGCGTGAGCGCGATGAGTCCGTTCCGCTCGATCGGGGCGAGCGGCGCCCAGAGCACGAGCGGCGTCATGATCGCCGCCATCGACCAGAAGAACCAGACCGACGAGAGTCCGAGGGCGAGGATCGTGAGTCCCGGCATCGGCGCGCTCGCGTCCCCGAGCGCGAACAGGAATCCCATCAGGACCTCCGAGCCGGTCGTCATGACCGCGAGCGCGACCGGCCACGTCCAGTCGCTCGGCACGATCCGGCGGTCCTGGAAGATGACGAGCCCGACGAACCAGAGCCCGGCCGGCCCGGTCATCATGAAGTTGAACGCGAGGAGGACCCAGGTCCACGCGGCCGTCCCGTTGGAGTTGAGGAAGACGAAGACGAGCGCGAGGAGCAGCACGCTGCCGCCGCCGATCACGGCGAGGGCGAGCGTCATCTGGGTGACGAGCGGCGGTCGGCCGCTCGATGGCAGCACGGTCCCGAACACGAAGATCGTCACGGCGACCATCCCGATCGCGATCACCGCGAACGTGACGAGGTTCGCGTCGATCGGGATCGGAGGCAGCGGCAGCGGCACCGGTGGTCGCACGAGCCGACCACGGTGTCCGTCTTATCGGGTCGGTTGGGACCGGCGTTCCCCCGCGCGGACGGGCCTACCTACGGTGCGGACGAGCTCTGTCGCGCCGCGCCCGTCTCGAAGCGGCGGAGGAGCTGCGTCGTGACCTCGAT
>JASHUL010000085.1 GCA_030039995.1 Thermoplasmata archaeon | reverse complement strand
AACCGCGACCAACACCACGTCGCGAGGGTGGCGGTCGCGGCGAATTTCGGCGGTTTCGCGGTCGCGGTGTTCGCGAGTGGGCTGCTCGTCGCCTTCGCTCCCGACGCCGCGCAACTCCCGTACCTCCTCCCGCTCGGCGCCAGTGTGCTCGGCCTCGCCGCGGTGTGGAAGCTCCCCGAGACCGCGACCGCGCTCGGCACGCGTCCCCCGCATCGCGTTCAGCGGATCTCGATCCCCCCACACGTTCGTCGCGCGTTCTGGGTCGCGGCCGGGGGGATCGCGGCCTGCTACGCGCTCTACGGACTGTTTGCGGCGCTGGTGCCGTCGTACCTTCGGGTCGGATTGTCGATCGGCAGCCCTGCGGCGGCCGGCGCGGTGGTCGCGCTCATGTTTGGGACCGCCGCCGCGGTCCAGCTCTTCACGTCTCAGATCCGGGACCGACGGGCGTTGCTCGTGGGCTTTCCCCTCCTGCTCGCGAGCGTCGCCGCGCTCGTGGTCGCCCTCGCGCTTTCGGCGAGCGACGGGCTGTGGGGCGTGACGGTCGTGTTGGGGGCTTCGGTCGGCCTCACGTACATGGGCAGCACGACGCTCGCCGACCGCATCGCCACCGAGTCCGAGCGGGGCGAGCTCCTCGCCGGTTTCTATTCGGCGGGGTACCTCGCGCTCGCGTTGCCGACCGTCGGAGTGGCGATCGCCTCCTCGTTCGTCGGGCTGCCCGACGCCGCGATCGTCCTCGGCTCGACGGTGGCCCTGCTCGTCGCGGTCCTCTACGGAGCGACGGTCCGTACCCCGACCCCGCCCGGCGGTGGCGGTCGACCCCCGGACGCGCGGCCGCGAAGCTAGGCCAGCACGAGGTTCATCGTTCCGGTGAACGGCGACCCCGGCGAGGTGATCGTGATGTTCATCGAGGCTCCCGCCGTGTCCCCACCCGGGATCGTCAACGGAACCTGGACGTCCGAGAGGCTGAAGCCGGTCGAATTCGTGGTCACCGACACGATCGTACAGGCGGTCGCGTTGAAGTTCGGCATCCCGAAGTCGAGCGTCTGCGACGCGCCGGTCGAGCTGTTGTAACCGTAGAAGAAGATCGGGTTCGCGTTCAAGCCGCAGACGTTGTCGGGCGCCCAGATGTTGATCTCCTCTACCTGCACGGCGGGGGCGGGGAACAGAAAGTAGTCCACCGCGAACGCCGCGACGATCAGGACGATGACGACCAAGAGTACGATGAGGAGGACCCGTCCGCGGCTGCGCCGGGGAGGGGCCGCGCTCGGGCCCGGATACGGCCCCGCGGGGGTCGGTGGATACTGAGGGGGCGCGTTCGCCGCGCCCGCGCTCGGCAGCGGACCGGCCGCGCTCACGACGGGAGCGCCGCAATACGAGCAGAAGGCGGCCCCGGGAGTCAACGGTGCCCCGCAGTTCGGGCACCGGTCCGCCTGCATCGCTGCCGTGTCCCGTCGTGAGTATTTCAGGCCGAGGGGGTCGGGGGGAACGAGCTCGGGGTCACGTCTCCTTCCAGTCGGGAGGAGCGGGAGGAGACACCGCGCCCGGCGGCGGGCTCCCGGTCGGCGGCGGGCTTGCCGGCGCGGACGCCGCCGGGGGTGGGTTCCAGCTCGCGACCGCGGGGGCCGGCTCGGGCTTCCGGCGGCCGCGGAGCAGCAGGACCACGACCGCGACCGCGAGCACGACCACGAGCGCGAGGAGCACCCAGGTCAGGAGCGGCGCGGACGCGGAGGATGTGGAGCTGTAGACGACCGAGATGCTCGTCCCCGGCCCCACGACCTCTTGCTGTCCGGAGTACGGGCTGACGGAGTATCCCGAGACGTTCCCGACGAGGTACCGGTACGTACCGTTCGCCATTCGGAACGTGAGGGTCGTCGCGATCGACGTCGTCGTGTGACCGCCGAACGTCACCGTCCAGCTGGTGCCCGCCGGGAGACCGGTCTCGGAGAACTCCACCGGGTAGAGCACCGCCGCGAAGGTCACGGTGACGGTCGGGGAATTGGCGTCCACCGTGACGGACCCCGTCGACGGCGAGGCGACGTAGCCGGCGACCGCGGCGACCGAGAAGTTGTACGTGCCGTTCGGCAACGACAGCGTGATCGCCCCGGACGTGCCCGAGTACGTCGTCCCCGAGACGTTCACGCTCCATGCGGTGCCGCTCGGGAGTCCGGTCTCCTGGAAGGTCGTCGGGTAGGTCACGGGCGAAAAGTCGACCGTGACGACCTCGAGTGCTCCTTCGTAATGGATCGTGCCGGCCGCGGGGTTCGCGTTCCATCCGGCGGGCGCGTCGATCGCGTAGCTAAAGTTCGCCCACGCCGGACTTCCCGTGAAGACCGAGAGGGCCGTGCCGTTCGTGCTCTCCGAAAGGCTCGAGCCCCACGCGACCCCCCACGTCGTGCCGAGCGGGAGGCCCCGCGCGGTGAACACGACGGTGAGGTTCGCGATGTTGAGCGCGTGCGTCAGCGGATACGGGTCGACGTAGCCGCCCCCGATCGGTAGCGGAACGTCCACGATCCCGTCGCCGCCGGGAAGGTCCTGGTCCGGCCCGTGCTCGACGTCGGGCGTGGTCCAGTTGCTCCAGTAGTTGCCGCCCCCCGGGTAGCCGTCGGCGAAGTCGATGGCGGTCGCCGTCCCTCCGGCCGCGTCGAAGACCCAGCCGCCGCCGTCGATGAAGTTGTTCCAGTACACGACCGTGTTCGCGAGCGAGCTCACCTCGATGTCGAAGTCGTCCGTGTCGTGGTAGAACGTGTTCCCCGTCACGTTCCCGCCCTCGACCTCGACCAGGGCGAAGCCGATCGCCGAGTTGCTCGCGTTCCCGCCGTAGATCTCGACGCCGGTGTCCGTGTTGAGGTAGAACCCGACCGTGGTCGCGTTGCTCGCGTTGTCGAAGAAGAGCGAGGTCCCCTGCGCGATCTGGACCTCGTAGGCGAACGGGCTGTTCCAGACGAAGTTGCCCGAGATCACGCTCCCGCTGTCGACTTCGGCGATGATGCCGAACTCCGCGGCGTCGTAGACCATGTTCCCGACGATGTCCCCGGTCAAGGTATCGACCATGAGGATGCCGGCGTAGTCGTCCGACAGGTTGTTCGACTCGGCGAGGAAGTCCGAGGAGAGGTCGAAGACGAGGCTGGTGCCCGAGTTGTTGAAGGCCGTGTCCGAGACGACCTCGGAATCGACGTCCTCGACCAGTAGGAAGCC
>JASHUL010000084.1 GCA_030039995.1 Thermoplasmata archaeon | reverse complement strand
CTCCGCACGTTCCGCCACGCCGCCGACGAGGCGAACCGGACGGTCTTCGCCCACGCCCCGATCGACTGGCAGATCCTCGTCGTCGACGGCGCCTCCACCGACGACACCCGCGGGATCGCCGCCGCGGAGGGCGCGCGGGTCATCGTCGAGCCCCGCCGGGGGTACGGTCGGGCGTACAAGACCGGATTCGCCGCGGCCGAGGGAGACGTGATCGCGACGGCCGACGGCGACGCGACCTACCCGGTCGAGACGATCCCCGAGCTCGTGCGCAAGCTGCTCGAGGAACGGATCGACTTCCTGACAGGGAATCGGATGGCCTACATCGACCGTCGGGCGATGACGACGGAGCACCGGATCGGCAATCGCATCCTCAACCTGTTCCTCGACGTCGCGTACCACCGCTACCTCCGAGAGCTCCCCGAGGGGACCCTCGCGGACAGCCAGAGCGGTTTCTGGGTGTTCCGGAGGGACGTCCTCGACCGGGTCCACCTCGGCGAGGACGGCATGGCGCTCAGCGAGGAGCTGAAGATCGAGGTGTTGCTTCGCGGGCTCCACTTCGTCGAGGTGCCGATCCGCTACGGCGAGCGATGGGGTCGCCCCAAGCTCTCCAGCTGGCGGGACGGCATGAAGAACCTCCTCTTCCTCGCGCGAAAGCGACTGGACGTCGCGCGGGAACCGGCGCACGGCGAGCCGGTGCCGTTCGCGCACGGCCCGGACGCCGTGCCGCCGCCGTAAGGACGCCTACTGCGTCTTCCCCGACCGCTCGCGCGACTTCACGCGCAGGCCGTGGTAGCCGCACTTGCGGCACTGGACCGCGCGGGGCGGGTTGCGCGCCGAGCAGTTCATGCAGATCTTCTTGTTGAGCAGTCGCTCGACCGCTTCGGGGAACGGCATGGGACCCGCGGGGACGTCTCCTCGCGTATAAAGGCTCCTCCGAGCGGCGAAGCGCCTTTCCGTGCCGGCCGTCTTTCGCGGTCGATGCTGTCGGTGGAGGAGGGCGCCCAGGCCGTGCGGCTCGCCCGGCGGAGCCTCGAACGCGCGCTGGCCGCCGCCCCGACCTCGGGCTCCCGCCCCGTCGAAACGCTCGCGCCGGTGTTCCGGGAGTCCCGCGGCGCGTTCGTGACCCTCCGCGGGCACCCGGGCGGCGAGCTCCGCGGCTGCATCGGCTTTCCGCTGCCGGTGCTGCCGCTCGAGCGGGCGGTCGCGGAGGCGGCCGTCTCCGCGGCCACGGACGACCCGCGATTCGCCCACGTGCGGGCCTCCGAGCTCGATGCGCTCACCGTCGAGGTCTCGGTCCTCACCGTGCCCCGGCCGCTCGTCGCGGCCCGGCCCGAGGACCGGGTCCGCGAGGTCCAGGTCGGACGAGACGGCCTGATCGTCGACGGGTTCGGCACGAGCGGGCTCCTCCTCCCTCAGGTCGCCCCCGAGCAGGGATGGACGGCGGAGGAGCTCCTCGATGGCACCTGCGAGAAGGCGGGACTGCCGCCGCGCGCCTGGCGGGACCCCCGGGTGAAGGTCCGCCGGTTCGAGGCCGAGGTGTTCTCGGAGCGGTCTCCCGACGGGCCGGTCGAGCGAGCGACGTTCGCGTCGAGCGCCGCTTAGCCCGGGGCTGCGCCGGTCGCCCGACGGACGATCCGGGCGGAGAACGCGACGCCGTCCACGTCCCAGCGGCGGATGTCCGGTCCGGGCTCGAGCGGGGTCTCGACGACGTCGAACGGGTCGGCGAGCAGGTCGGTCGCGAGGGCGGTGCTCCGGCGTCGCAGCGCCCGGGCGATCGGCTCGGGCGCGCTCACGGTCACGGCGACCGGGTCGAGATACCGTAGGCCGAGTTCTTTGCGCGCCTGCTGCAGGCGACGCCCGACCTCGCGGGCCCATCCCTCTTCGAGCAGCTCGGGCGACGGGCGGCGGGGCAGCGCCGCGACCGGCCGACCCCCGTCCTCCCGGACGACCCAGGCGCTCTCGGGGTAGCCCGCGGCCGACTCCGCGGACGCGCGCACGACGCGCTTCACGTTGAGCTCCTCGGCGAGCAGCGCCGTTCCCTCGGTCCCGAGACCGGCGAGCTCGGGCGACGCCGGGCCGAACAGCACGAGCTCGGCGAGCGGGATCCGGGACCGGACCTCCGCGCGCTGTCGGAGCTCCCGGCCGACCTCGACGAGGTCGCGGAGCTCCCGCATGCCGGCCTCGAGCGCGGGGTCGCGGGCCGCCGATTCCGTGGGCCAGCCGGCGAAGTGGACCGAACGGTCGGCGGCCGACCATCCGCGCTCGCCGACCTCCTGCCAGACCCACTCGGCCGTGAACGGAAGGAGCGGCGCGAGAAGGCGGGAGAGTTCGAGGAGCACGAACGCGAGCGTCGCGTGCGCCGCGCGGCGCTCGGGGCGGTCGGCGGCCGCCCAAAAACGCGGACGCGAGCGACGAAGGTACCACGTCGACAGGTCGTCGACGAACTCCCGGACGGCGGCGGCGGCCGGGCGCGGGTCGAACGATTCGTGCGCGCCGGTCGACGCCGTCCGCAGGCCCTCGAGCCGCGAGAGGAGCCATCGGTCGAGCACGTTCGACGCGGTGGGTGCGGTGAGTACCGGAGGGAGTCGGTCCGCCCGTGCGTTCTCGAGGTGGAACGCCACGACGTTGCGCAGCGCTCCGAGCGTGCGGTGTCCCGATTTCTCGAGCGTATCTTCGCCGGCCCGGATCGGCGCGGTGAAGTCCTGGGAGAGGAACAACCAGCGGATCGGGTCGCCGCCGATCCGGTCGAGCAGCTCGAGCGGCTCGAGCACACGGCCCCGGGACTTCGACATCTTCCGGCCGGTCTCTTCGAGCAGGAACTCGCACGTCAGGTTCGCCCGGAACGCCGGTCGGTCGAACACCATCGTGGCGATCACGAGGAGCGTGTAGTACCATCCGCGCGTCTGGTCGATCGCCTCGGAGACGAAGTCGAGCGGCGCCGCGGGGTCGAACGGTCCGGGCTCGAACGGGTAGTGGAACTGAGCGAACGGGGCGCAGCCGCTATCGAACCAGACGTCGACGGTGTACGGCTCGCGTCGGCTCTCGCCGCCGCACGTCGGGCAGCTCAGCACGACCCGGTCGACGGTGACCCGGTGGGGGTCGAAGTCGGCGGGAAGCGGCGCACCGGAGAGCTGAGCCAGCTCGGCGAAGCTGCCGAGGCACGTCGCGTGCCCCTTGGCGCAGACCCAGACCGGGAGAGGCGTCCCCCAGTACCGGCTGCGCGACAGCGCCCAGTCCTTCGCTTCGGTCAGGAAATTGCCGAACCGGCCGTCCCGGAGGTACTCGGGCACCCAGCGGGAGGCGCGGTTGTACCGCACCAGTGCGTCGGTGACGCGCGAGGTGCGCACGAACCAGGAGTCGATCGCTCGATAGAGGAGCGCGTGGTCGCACCGCCAGCAGAACGGGTAGGTGTGACGGATCGTCTCCGACCGGAAGAGCCGGCCGCGCTCCGCGAGGTCGGCGACGAGGATCGGGTCCGCCGTCTTGAACGGCTTGCCCCGGACGAGCGGCACGGCGTCGCCGAAGACCCCCCGACCGTCGAGCGGGTCGAAGACCCCGACCTTCTCCCGGGCGCCGATCCGATAGTCGTCCGGACCAAAGCTCGGGGCCGAATGCACGAGCCCGGTCCCCTCGTGCGCCGTGACGAAGTCGTCGAGCACGACGCGGTAGCGCCCGTCGCCCGGACCGGCCGCGTCGAACGGCGGCACGTAGCCGCGTCCGGCCAGGTCGGCGCCGGGGAGCCGAGCGACGACCTCGACAGGACCCGAGAAGTAGCGCGGGACCGCCTGGGTCGCGAGCACGACGTCGCGCCCGTCACCGGTCCGGACGACCGAGTACTCGAGGTCCGGGTGCGCGACCACCAACAGGTTCGCGGGCAGCGTCCACGGCGTGGTCGTCCAGGCGAGGAGGTCGCGCTCCTCGCCCTCCAGCGGGAAGCGCACGGTCACCGAGGGGTCGGAGACTTCCCGGTAGCCCTGAGCGACCTCGTGCGAGGAGAGGGTCGTCTCGCACCGGGGGCAGTACGGCAGCACGTAGTGGCCTTTGTCGAGGAGCCCGCGGTCGAAGAGCGTCTTCAACGCCCACCAGACGCTCTCGATGTAGGGCGCGTCCATCGTGCGGTACGGGTGGTCGTAGTCGAGCCAGAACCCCTGCCGCCGGCTCATCTCGCGCCAGACGTCGGCGTAGGTGAGCGCCGTCGCGCGGCACTCGTCGCAGAACCGTTCCACGCCGAACGACTCGATGTCCCGGTGCGACTTCAGGCCGTGCTTGCGCTCGATCGCGAGCTCGACCGGGAGCCCGTGACAATCCCAGCCTCCCATCGCGCTGACGATGCGCGCGCCGCGCATTCGACGGTACCGGAGCTGGACGTCCTTCAGCGTCCGCGGCTCGGTGTGCCCCAAGTGCGGCGGGCCGTTCACGCCGGGCGGACCCTCGGTGAAGCGGAACACCGGTCCGTCGGGGGTCCCCCCGTACGCCCGGTCGGGGACCCCGTGCTCCTCCCAGTAACGGAGGACGCGGCGTTGGATCTCGGGGGCCGTCGGAGCGCCGGTCCCCTCCTCGTCCGGCGGCATCGCGCGCGCGACGAGGTCCGGAGGGATAAGAGCCCGCCGACGGACCGCGCTACCGGAAGAGCCCGTGCGGAGGCGGGCTTCGCGATTCGGGCCCGACACGGCTCGACGGATGGCGACGGACGATCGTCCCTTCGACCGTCGTCACGTGAGCCCCCGCGCCGAGTACGACCGCATCGGCCCGAACGAACCCGACGTCGACGGCGCTCAGCTCGACCGATCCCGCCTCGATCCGGTCGACGTGGACCGCGGCGGCCCCCCCGAAGACGGTGCGCAAGAGGGTCGGCACGAGGCTCGTCGAGGGCCCGTGGAGCTCCACCCGCTGGGCGCGGACCTCCCCGAGCCGGGAGTCGGCCCGGAACCGGGCCCGAACGACCCCGGCGGCGACGAGCTCCCCGGGGATTTCCGCGCCCCCGGTGAGCTCGAACAGCGTCGCGGCGACGGACGGCGCCTCCAGGAGTCCTTCGACGAAGAGGCCCCGGTCGACGCGCAGCGGCCCGGTAGTGTGGAAGGTGCCCCGGCTCCGGAGGCTGCCGGCGCGCACCGAAGCCCCCAACCGGGTCGTCCCGTCGACCTCGAGCGTCTCGTGCACGTCGACGGGTCCGACCGAGTCGAACGTACCGTCGAGCGACAGACGGTCCGCGACGACCTTGCCGCCGACGGAGAGCAGTCCCTTCACGGCGACCGTGCCGACGTCGACGTCCCCTTGGACCTTGGCGAGCCCCGCGAGCTCCCACGAGGTGGCGTGGATCGAGTCGTGCCGTACGGTGCCGGCCTCGCGGACCGGACCGGCCCGCCCGGACGGGCCGCTCATCGGTCTCCCGGCGGGCCCGCCCGGAGCGGCGGACCCTGCCAGAGGAGCGGCGGCGGACATCCGAACTCCTCAGGCGGCCGGTCCGACCGCCGGGAGGCCGAGGCGGCGGTGCTGGCTCATGATGCACAGGTTCTCGACCGCGACGCCGCCCGCGTCCCGGACGATCGATGCGGCTTCGGGACTGTCGACCCCGAGCTGCATCCAGACGACCTTGATGCCGCGGCGCAACGCCTCCTTCGCGATCGCCGGCACCTGCTCGCTGCGACGGAACACGTCGGCGATATCCACCCGGATCTCCCGCGGGATCGCGCCCAACGACGGATACGACCTCTCGCCCAGGATCTCCGGCACGGTCGGGTTCACCGGCACCACCCGGTATCCTTGGGACCGGAGGTACCGGGCGACCTCGTTCGAGTCTCGGTCGGGCTTCTCCGATAGGCCGACGATCGCGACCGTGCGAGCGCGGGTCAGCACCTCGCGCAGCTCGGCATCGCTCGGCATCCGACGGCCGAGCCGGGTCGGTTACAAGACGGTTCCCCCGGAACCGGACGCTCGGAGCGGCTCACCCGCTCGTCGCGGGCTCCTTCGTCGAGCCGGCCCAGTGGGCGCACAGGAGGACCACCCCCGCGAGCACGGGCGCGTAGCGGAGCCCGAGTCCGACCGGCCCGTTGATGTAGGCGTAGTAGAACGCAGAGGCGTCGTACGCCCCGTGCAAGAGCGCCACGACCACGAGGTTCCCGCCGCTGCGTTCGTACGTCGCGGCGAACGCGAGGCCGACGAAGAAGAGCGACGGGAAGATCAACGGCGCCGCGACCCCGTACGTCGTTCCGTAGTACAGGTGAAGCAGCGCGAACAGTACGCTCGACGCGATGGCGGGCCCGAGCCAGTTCGCCGACCGCCCGTGCCAGAAACCGTAGACCCAGCCCCGGAAGATCGTCTCCTCGACGCCGCCGATCACGAACGAGAAGCCGATCCAGAACCACGGGTTGCCGGCGGCCTGCACGATCGCCGGGTTCGGCCGGTTCAGCAGCTGGAGGGCCGCCGGGTCGACGGCCTCGTAGATCGCCCCGAGCACGATCGTGACGAAGATCGCGAGGACCGAGAGACCGCCGTACCACATCAGCCCCTGGTGGGTCGCGTCGCCCATCCGGGACGCCCAGGCCCGGAGCGGCCCCGCCCCGACGAGCACGGCGAACGCGACGATCGGGATCCCGTAGACGACCAGGAGGTCGCCGACGAGCGTCCCGTAGACCGCGCGCGCCGGGGCCCAGGTCTGGGGAAGGAAGTACTGACTCGTGATCGCGAGGACGGTGATCGCCACCCCGACCGAGTATCGGAGGACGACCGGTCCGGGGGTCTCGAGCGTCGCGCGGGAGGGCGCGGCCATCGGGAAGCCACCGCGGGACGCTACTTATCGGTCCGCGCGGCCGCCCGCTCGGCCGCGCCGAGGCAGGCGAGGAGGTCGTCGATCGAGGTGCGGACACTCGACGCGGACGCCGCGGCGACCGACACGACGAGGTCGCCACCCTCGGTCGTCACGGAAACGTAGCCGGGGTTGTCGGCCGTAACGGCGGCGCGCAGCCGCTCGGCTTCCTGCGGCGAACCGCATCTCCGCCGGAGGCGCACGGTCACTTCGGCGCCGGCTTCTTCGGTGGCGGACTTTTCGGGGATGTTCCCCCTCCCTTCGGTTGGGCGCCGGGACCCCGGCTCAACGCGCCGGGGACGATCGGCGCCGTTCCCGTGCGCCGGCGGGTCTCGGCGGCCGCCTGCTCCCGGAGGTAGTCGACGACGGACGGCCAGACCTTGCCGTCGTCCCGCTGTTTGTTCTCGAAGTTGTGCTCGCTGACGAACCGGTCGAAGGCGGTCCGGCTCGCGGCGTCCCAGGTGCCGGTGAACCGCCCCGGGTAGTACCCGAGGACCCCCAGGTCGTGCTGGAGCGACTTCGCGACCTCGCCCTCGATCGGAAGGACGGTCGCCGGATCCTCCCGGCTCAGCATCGTCAAGTCGTAGAGCTTGAAGACCCGCTTCAGCTCCTCGATCGGCGACGGGTGGTTGTCGACGCGCAGGTCGACCCAACGGTCGCCACCGCCGTACCCGGCGCCCTTGCGGACGACGTAGATCGCCGCGGCTTCCATCCCCCGGCGGTCGCCCCCCTCCCGCTGGCCGGCGCTGAGCGCCGCGAGGAGCCGGTCGAGAACGTCGCCGGGCGTCGTCTCGTAGGCCCGGGCCATCCCGCGCACGACGGCGGCGCCGAACAGGATGTTCCCCTGGCACGAGAATCCGTCCCCGACCTCGTGCCCGGCCCACTCCATGCACTTCTTCCCCGTGTACGCGGCCGCTCGTCCTCGGGCGTCGACGACGCCGAGCTGGCGGGTCTCGCGCTCGGGGTCGGGTTCGGTGAGCCGCCGGACCACCTCGGCCGCCGAGGCGCCCTCTCGAAGGAGTCGCAGGCCGTCCGGGCCGTAGGCGACGTTGGCGGCCGCCTGGGTCGCGATCGCACCGGTGCCGACCTCGGCCCACGGGACCACCGACCCGACGGAGATGAACCGCGACTGCACGGCCACGCCCCAGCTCTCGGTCGCCGGGTCGTGCGCGACGATCGAGAACGTACCGAATCGCGGGGCGGCCATCGCGCCGTCGGCAACGTCGGTCCGCGCTTAATGAGTGTCGTCCCGACCCGGCCCGGCCCGGGGTCGACTCTCGAGAGCCTCGAGGACTCCGTCCACGGCCCGGGCGGCCTCGGCCCGTCGCCCCGCCGCGCGCGCGCGCTCGGCCGCGCGCAATTGCTCGAGTTCGCGGTCGACCGGGTGACCCTGCGAACGGAGCAGGCCGAGCAGGCGGGCCGCGAGCGCGAGTCGGTTCGTGAGCCGGTCCTCGTCTTCCGACGGAGTCGCGTCCGCCGGACCGGACGGAACGTACTCGGTGAGGCCGCGGGGCCACTCCGTCACCTCTCCTTCCCCCCGCCGTACCGGGCGGCGGCGCGGCGCCTCCGCCGGAGCGTCGGCCACGGGTCCGCTACGCCTCGCCGGCCTCGGCGTCGGCCGCGGTCGGTGCGGGCGCCGGCCGTGCGCCGGCGACCTTCGGTTTCGGCACCCGCTCCCGAACCGACTCCCAGACGCGGTCGATCCGTTCGTAGAATCCGGCGCTCCCGCCGTCGGTCGCGACGATCGCGCGCGCCTCCTCGACCGCCGGGCGGAGGTCCGCGAGGTCGACCCCGTGGGTGGCCGCCCAGGCGAGGACCCCGTCGGCGAGGGCGAGCTGGTCGTCGGCCTCGCGGCGGGCGCGCTTCGCTTCCTTCTCGGGGGGCGCGAGGGCGTGGTCGGGGTCCCAATGCGGCGGCATCGGCGCCGGGATCGGCACGCGGAGGCGTCGGAACGGCTCCGGCAGCGTCGGCCACCGGGGTTCGGCGAAGCGCACGGAGAGCAGGTCGAGCGCGTTCGACGCCGTCGGGAAGTCCCCGGCGACGAACGATGCTTCGGCCTTCTCGAACGGCGTCGTCAGGTCCGGCGCGGGCGCCCCTTTCCACGGGTCGAGGAGGAGCGCGACCCGGGACGGGGCGAGGCGCCGGAGCACCTTACGGTCGGGCGGCTCCGCCGCCGGCGTCACGGGCGGAGGAGGAGGCGCGGTCTCGGGCGGCCGGTTCGGAGCGCCGGGCATCGGGTCGGTCCGCGGCGTTCAGAGGAACGCCTCGAACTCCTTCGTCACTTCCGGGTACTTGTCGTGGACGGCTTTGAGGATGTTGTGCACGCTCAGCTTCTGGAGCTTCACGCCCTGGAGGGCGTCGACGATCTTGTCGAACGTCTCGTCCGAGATCGTGCAGAGCTTCTCCTTCGCGAGCCAGTTCCGGTAGAGTTTCTCCTCGAGCCGCGCTCGCCAGCCCTTCTCGTACGCCTGG
>JASHUL010000083.1 GCA_030039995.1 Thermoplasmata archaeon | reverse complement strand
GAAGGGTGCGAAAGTACCGGGCGTACGTCGCGTCGCGCCCCGTCTGCGTCAGCACGACGCTCGCGAGACCTTCCGTCACGGCCCCGTCGGCGATATCGATCGCCGAGTGCGAGCCGAGCGCTCCGACCGCAGGGACGGCGGGGTACGCTTCGAGAATCCGTGCGATCTCCGCGGCCCCGATCGCCATTGGGTCCAACACGGTCACAGGAGCTTAAGCGTTCGGGCCACCCGCTCGGCCGAGAGCGGTAGCTCGGTGACGTGGGCGCCGCACGCGTCGCGGACCGCGGCGGCCACGGTCGCGGGCACCGGGATGATCGGCGGCTCTCCGAGGCCCTTCGCACCGAACGGTCCGGCGCCGGGGAACCCCTCGACGAACGTCACCTCGGGCGCGGGCACCTCTCCGAGCGTCGGGATCCGGTAGTCGAGGAGGTGGGGGTTCAGGAGGCGCCCGTCGTCCGACCAGAGCGCTTCCTCCGTCAGCGCGATCCCGAGCCCCATCGCGATTCCGCCCTCGACCTGGCCGCGGGCCGTCGCGGGGTCGACGACCGTGCCGATGTCCTGGAACGCCGCGTACCGCTCGACCCGCACCGCGCCGGTCTCGCGGTCGACCGACACCTCGGCGACGTGGGCCGCCCCGGTGAAATCCGTGAACGGATAGAACGAGCCAGCCACCACCCGCCGTTCGTCGATCGTGTTCGATTTCGCGAAGTGCCGGCCCGACGCGACGATCCCCCGGGACGCTTCCTCCGCCGTCAGGAGCGAGCGGACGGTCCGTCGTCCGTTCGGCGAGCGGCAGACGATCTCGCCCGCCTCGACGGCGAGCGACACGTCCCTCGCCGCGACCCCCGACCGGGCCGCGAGGTCCGCGCGAAGCGCGGTCGCCGCTTCGACGACCGCGCGCCCGAGCGCACCGACCGTCCGGCTCCCGAACACCCCCGAGTCGAACGGCGCGTCGGCGGTGCTGAGATAGTCGACACGGATCCGTTCCGGCGGAAGCCCGAGGGCGCGCTCGGCGACCGCGACGAGACCCCGCTGGACGCTGCCGCTGCCGATCTCGCGTTCCCCCTGTTCGACCCGGAGCTCGGTCGGCGTGAGCACGAGCCGGGCCTCGCCGCCCGCTCCGGTACCGGTCGACCAGAAGCCGAGCCCGATGCCGACACCGTGGTCGGCCGGCGCCTCGGCGCGCCACCGATCGGCCACCGCGGTCGCGGCCGCGAGCGCGGCCCCGAGGCCGAACGGACCGACGGCCTGGCCCATCGGGGTCGTGTCGCCGTCCCGCCATAGGTGGTCCGCACGGAAGCGGACGGGGTCGATGCCCGCGACCCGCGCCACCTCCCCGAGATGCGACTCGACCGCGAACGCACACTGCGGCGCGAACGGGGCCCGGTGGGGGCCGAACGCCGGCTTGTTGGTCCGGACCCCGTAGCCTTCGACCTCGAACGCCGCCGTCGTGTACGGGCCGAGCAGGAACCCGATCGAGTACCCGGTCGACCAGTCGCGGCCGGGGAGCGAGGAGCCGGTGTCGAGCAGTAGCCGGACCCGGCGACCGACGATGCGTCCCGCCTTCACGGCGGTCGCGAGACGGATCACGGCGGGGAGGGTCGTCCGGCCGAGTTCGAACTCCTGGCGGTAGTCGAGGGCGAGGCGCACCGGCCGACCGGCGGCGCGGGAGAGGAGAAGGGCGTACGGCTCGAGCAGGGATGCGCCCTTACCGCCGAACCCGCCCCCGACCCAGGTCCCCTCGACCACGACGGACGCCTCGGGCACCCCCAACAGCAACGACAGGTCCTCCCGGATCCCGAACGGCGTCTGCGTGGTCGTGCGCACGGTCCAACGGTCCCCGACCACGGACGCGACGCAGGCGTGGGGCTCGAGCGCGACGTGGTGGACGCTCGACGTTCGGTACGTCTCCTCGACCACATGGTCGGCGGTCCGGAACGCCTCCTCGAGGTCGCCGTGCCGGGCGTGGACGTGGGTGATGATGTGCGGTGAGCGCGCCGCGTCCGGCCCCGGCCAGTCCGGGAACTCGCTCTCGAGGTCGACGAGCGCGGGCAGCGGCTCGATGTCGACCCGCACCGCGGCGGCGGCCCGTCGGGCCTCGGCGAGCGTCGGTGCCGCGACCGCGGCGAGCGGCTGGTTGCGGTACGCGACCTCGTCCGCGGGGAAGATCGGTCGCTCGGCGTCGCCCTGGCCGCGCGGCAAGAGCGTCGCCAGGTCGTCCGCGCCGACGGCGACGACCCCGGGCAGCGCCCGGGCGCCACCGAGGTCGACGTGGCGGATCTTTCCGTGGGCCACCGGGCTCGGTACGAGCGCGCCCCAGAGCATGCCGGGCAACTCGAGGTCGGCGCCGTACTCCGCTCGCCCCGCGAGCTTCACCTCGAGGTCGGAGCGCGCGGCGACGCTCACGGGGCCTCCGCGCGCGCGAGCGCCACGCCGCGAACGATGGCGGCGTAGCCCGTGCACCGGCAGAGGTTGCCCTGCAAACCGTCCAGCAGCTCCTCGACCGGCGCCGAGCTCCCGCGCTCTTTCAGGAGACCCGCGAGTGCGACCACGAAACCGGGAGTGCAGTACCCGCACTGGAGCGCGCCCGCGGCGGCGAACGCCCGGCTCACGCGGGCGATCTCCGCGTCGTCGGCGGCGCCGTCGATCGTCGTCACGTCGCTTCCGTCGACCTCGCGGGTCAGCGTGAGGCAGGAGAGCGTGCTGCGACCGTCCACGAGCACGGTGCACGCCCCGCAGTCGCCGGTGCGGCAACCTTCTTTGGTACCCTTGAGGGCGAGACGCCAGCGGAGCGTGTCGAGCAGCCGCTCGGAATCCGGCATTCCGGTGAGGTCGGCCGGGCGGCCGTTCACCCGTAGGGGGCCCGGGGGCGGCGTCACGGTCGGCCCTCCCCGTCGAGCGGCACGGCCCGGACCGCGCGGAGGAGAAGGGTGGCGACGAGCCGGCGACGGTACTCCTCGGAGGCGCGCTGGTCCGACGTGATCGACACCGCACGGCTCGCCCGGACGGCGGCGGCGCGGAGCACCCCGTCGTCGGGCGTCGCGTCCCCCAGGTCGTGCGCGACCTCCGCGAGGAGCGCCGGGCGGGGCGGCATCCCCCCGACGGCGACCGACCAACGTCGCTCCCTCGGCGAGAACGCGACCCCGACCGCGATCTGCGAGATGTCGTTCGCGGGCCGGACGCGCTGCCACAGGTAGGCGGACGGGCGCGACTCGGGGATCCGGACGGACCGGATCAGTTCGTCCGGGAGCAGGGCGGTGCGCCGGGAGGCGCGGACGAACGCGTCGACGGAGAGGCGCCGGTCGCCGCGAGGGCCGACCAGGTCGACCTCGGCGTCGAGGGCGAGCAGCATCGGGACGAGGTCGGAGGCCGGCGCCGCGCGGCCGAGGTTCCCGCCGAGGGTCGCCCGATGGCGCAACGCGACCGAACCCACGGCATGGACCGCCTGCCAGAGCCCGGGGAGACGGCGTCGGACCTCGGGGTCGTCCTCGAGGGACCGGAGCGGGAGCGTCGACCCGACCGTCAGCGCTCCGTCGGTCCAGTCGAGGGAGCGCCACGGGAGCCGCCGCAGGGAGAGGACCCGACGGGGGTCGACGCGCCCGTCGTCGATGTCGAGCAGGAGGTCCGTCCCGCCCGCGATCACCGCCGGCGGGTCCGCCGCGCCGGCCCGGAGGGCCGCGACGGCCTCCTCGACGCTCGCGGGCACGAGCAACTCGAAACCGGTCACGGTGCGCGGAGCGCGCGCTCCCTGCATATCATTTCTCGGACCGGAAAATCCCTCGCCCAACCTCCCGTTTTATCTGATGGTGGGGTTTTGGCACTCGGACGGCATGCCGTTCGAACTTTCGTTGCGTTACAGCACGCCGCTGACTCCCCTCGATGACGTGGAGGAGGTCCTGCGAGAGTTCCTCCGACTCGTCGGCTACCTTCCCGAGGGGGACGACGGCCGGGGCACGGAGGGCCCGATCGCCCAGAGCCTCGCGTACCGGCTGGTCCGGGACTGCCTCCTCCGAGACCCCAGCCGCGCGTGGTACATCGACGAGCTCACGGCGGTGCTGAAGACCTCCAAGCCGACCGTCTATCGCCATGTCAACAAACTCAAGTCGCTCGACCTCCTGGAGGAGGTCGGAGGGGTCGCGGATGGGAAGGGGCGCAAGGGGTACCGGCTCCGGTACGGGAACCTCGCCCGGGCGTGGGACTTCACGGAAGCGAACGCCCAGAACGCCTTGCGGCGGTACCGGGAGACCGTGAACCATTTGCAGGAGCTCCTCGAGAAGACCGCGCGCGACCCGACCCCGAAGATCGTGCCGGCGGCGCGCGCGCTCCCGCGCGAGCGGGCGGGCGCCCGATGAGCGCTCCGCCCGGGGCGGCGAAGCGCCCGCCCCCGATCACATTGACGCCGGGCTCGCGCGTGCGCGTACGGTCCGCCGGACCGGACGACCAGGCGATCGAGTCGACCGGCACGTTCCGGGGGCTCGTGTCCATCGGCGGGGACAACATCATGGCGATCGAGCTGGACGGCTCGGCGGGCGAGGAGAAGGGCCGCATCCGGCTCGTCCCGATCCCCGCGCTGCTCGCGATCGACATCCTCGAGGTCGCGAAGGCCGAGGAAGAGAAGCACGCCGAGCCGGCGCAGTCGCCCGGGTACTTCCGCTAGCCGCGCGGCCCGGAACGGGCTTGCTGGGAGTTCCGTCGCCGGTACCGGTGATTTCGAACCCAGGTCGTCGGCTTCGAAGGCCGACAGGATAGTCCAGACTACCCCACAAGCCCGCGGGCCTCTCCACGCGGCCCCTATTATTTGGGGGTTCCGCGGCGGCTCCCTTCCCTACGGACCGGGCGGGGCGCCCGGCGGGTCGGGGCGGCCGGTCGGGAACCGGTCGAGCGTCGTCTGCTGCATCGACGTGGGGAAGAGCGTCGCCACGGAGTCGACCAGGAGCTGGATCCGCTGCCGGACGTACGGCGTGATCCCGTCGATCTCCGCGAGGTGCTGCGAGAGCGGGAGGTACTTCCGCACGGACGCCTCGTAGACCGTCGGGGCGAGCTCCCCGTCGCACCGGCCCCCGGGGCGCGGGGCCGCGCACCGACCGTCCAGGGGCGGCCGGCGGTAGGACGTGCCGCAGCTCTTGCAGCGGAACTGCTGCGTCGCGTAGCTCTTCAGGTTCCCCATCACGTCGCGCAGGAAGTGCCCGTTGAGGACGAGCGTGACCGCCTCGGCGACGTCGACCGCCCGGATCTGGGACGTGAGGACGATCGAACGCTCCACCGTGTCCCGCATCCCCTTCTGGCCGCGGTACGCCGAACGGACCGGACCCGCGGCGACGTCGCGCGTGTCGTGCGTGAATCCGTAACCCGAGAGCGCCCGGTCGGTGCCGAGCCGGTGACCGACCGTGTCGATCAGCGCCTCCACCTCCTTCGGGGAGCGACGGTCGGACGCCGCGCGGTAGAGGGCGAGCGGGTAGCGGCTCCCGACGTCGACGTTGTGCGCCTCCTTGTCGACCTCGGTCGGGTCGAGCCGGGTCGTGAGGACGAGCGGCTTGTCCATCAGGGCGCCGCGGCTCTCGGGTAGATAGGCGCGGGAGAAGTTGACGAGCGCGTCGAGGAGCAGCGTCACGGAGTCCTCGTCCCCGTCGCAGTTCCGCCGCTTCGCCGAGTGCAGCAACGGGTGGCCGAAGCACGCTTCCGCGTTCGTGAAGCCGAGCAGCCGGGCCGCCACCCCGCCCGACGTATGCGGGGCGAGCGCGACGACGAGCTGGCCGACCAGGTCGTGGGGCCGGTCCGCCCGGTAGTACGGCTCGAGGTTGTACATCCGCACGAGCTCGTCGTCGACGAACTGCGCGAGGCGGACCAGGTACTCTCCGCACGAGCGCGACACGACGACGTCCTGCGGCGCCAGCTCGACGAGCTGGTCCGGGTCGGTGAGCTCGGCGCCGCTCCAGTCGACCGCGTAGCCGAGCTCGCGCAGCCGGGCGACGCTCGTTCCGATCTCGCGGGGGCGGAAGTGCGTGAGCGGAAGGTCGGTGAGGTCGAAGCGGGCGGTCCCGTCCTGGTAGACCGAGATCGCGTGGGACGCCCGGAGGATCCCCTTCTCGATCGGCTCAGGGCACTTCCCCGGGGACGCGAGCCCTTTCACGCCCTTGACCATCGGCACCTTGGCGAGGTGGAGGCGCGCGAGCGCCTCGTTCCAGATCCGCGCGACCGGGAGCGACTCCGTGACGACGTGGTCGGTCGCGTCGGTGTGGGTGCCGCAGGCGCATCGGGGCCACACGGTCGACCGGCCGCACGCCGGGCAGTGCCGGACACCGAGCTCGACCGGCGTGCCGTCCCGCACCGTCCGCCGGGCCGCCTCGGGGACCGACCGCGTCGGTCCCCCCGCCGCGCCGACGGGGAACAGTGCGTGGACGTTCGGCTGCATCACTCGTTGGTACGCTTTCTCGGGACGACCGACCCGCGCGCCGACCCGGGACGGCGCTTTCGCCCGGACGTTCACGCCCGAGAGGCGGGAGACGTAGTCGAGCGGCTCCACGTCGACCGGGTCGAGTGGGGTCCGCCGCACGAGCAGCTCGTCCTCCGGCGCGAGGCCGAGCCCGCCGACCAGTCCGCCGCTCGGGTCCGGTTCGCCGCGTCGCCGGTCCGCGCCGGTCGGGCCCGAGAGGAACCCGAGGCGGAGCAACGGCTCGCGCCACTCCCGGTCGTCGGGGATTTCGAGGGCGCCGTCGACCCAGCGGCCGCTCCGCTCGACGAACTCGGCGAGGGCGCGGATCTCTTGCGGCGAGAGGTCGTGCCAGAACAGTAGCCAGCGCGGATGCAACGGGACGTCGTGCTCTCGGGCGACCCGCGCGGCCTCCTCGTAGTTCGCGACGTCCAGCCCTTCCGCCTCGTCGACCCCCGCGGCGCGCAACTCCTCGGCGTGCCAGTCGAGGCTGTAGGCGCCCGGCACGAGGTCGTGGTTGTTCTCGAGGAACTCGCCGAACGACACGAGCAACTCGCCGAGGTCGACGATCCGGTGGATGTGGGGGAGGAGCTCCCGCGCGCGGTCGACGTCGTGGACGGCGGTGACGGTCCCATCGGTGAGCTCGACGATCGGCCCCTCGACCGTGTCGCAGACGCTCATCGCCGCGGCCTTGCCCGGGTACTCGAGCTTCACCTGCGTCCCGATCGCGACGAACTCCTGCAGTACGACCATCGTCGCCGGGTTCACCGCGCATCCCGCGAGGCCGGTCGCGCGCGACCGACCGTAGACGAGTCGGAAGCCGCCGGGCCGGTTCGGGTGGGCGAGCACGGGCCGACCCCCGACCGCGTCCTGGAGGTACTTCGGCGTACGGAGCTCCTCCTCGTCCGGGGCGTGCAACCCGATCGCGTCGAGGAACCCCCAACCCTCGAGGCCGAGCTTGTCGACGACCTTCCGGAGCTTCGCCGCCTTTTGGCAGAGCCCCTCGGCGATCACGAGGCAGGCGCCGCCCCGCAGGCCGTTCGTCGGCACGCGCGGAAGGTCGCGGAACGCGCTCACCTCCGCGTCTCCCTCGGTCGGCTCGCCCGAGATGGCGACCGGGAGGTTGCGCACGACGACGGCGATCTCCTCGGCGGTGGGGGTGTACTGGAGGTGCTGGAAGTGCTTGTAGAGCGGGATCTCCTCCTGGAAGCGGCCGACCTCTTTCGGGTCCGCACGGTACTCCGGTAGTCCGAGGTCCCGGCGGACGATGTCCGCGAGGAGGACGCTCAGGGCCTGCGCGGTCCCGCCCGCGGCCCGGATCGGTCCCGCGTAGTACAGCTCGATGTACGGCGTCCCGCCGGCGGGCGCTCGGACGTGGACTTCCGCGAGCCCTTCGAGCGGTGCGACGAGGATCCCTTCGGTCAGGATCGCGAGCCCGACACGGAGCGCCACGTCGACGCGCTCCGCCACCGACCGGCCCCGGGAGTCGTCCCGCGCGAGACGGCGCGCCACCGCGACGGCGACCTCCTCGCGCGGCATGCGGGCCGCGAGCGCCCGGATCTCCTCGGAGATGCCGTCGATCCCGAGATGGGCGAGGAGCTTCTCGACTCGGGACGCCATGTCCTGAGCGCGCGGGATCTCGGGGGTCGTCTGGGGGTCGAGACCCTCCGCCCGTGCGCGTTCGGCGACGCGGTACGCTCGGTCGACCTCGGACTCGACCGCTCGGAAGTACGAGTCCACGGGCCGAGCAGACGGCAGCGCGAGATAACCTCGCGTCGTGTCGAGCGCTGCCCGAGGCGGGTGAACCCGTCGAACGAGCGACCTAGCCCGTCGCGGACGAGGAGACCTCGTCCGGACGTCCGCCGTGAGCTCCGAGGAAAAGAAGGGGAAGGAAAGGGTTCGGCGTCGGCGCTAGAACGGGAGCACTTTGCGCCCTTTGTGGTGCTGCGCCGTGATGATCCCGGTCGCCACGTACCACGCCGCGAAGCCGCAGATGAACGTGTCGATTCCCGTGGCTTCCCAGAGTCCGTTCGAGACCGTGTGGCCCCCGCCGGTCAGCGCGAAATCGATCGCGAGCAGTACGAACGCGAGCACGAGGGTCCAGAACACGAAGGCGATCCCGGGTCCATGATAATGCGAATTGATCGCGAACGTCAGGGTGAACAGCGCCCAGACGACCATGAACCAGGCGATGTCGTACGGGGCCGTCGGCCCGAACGCCTTGTCGCCCGTGAGCCCGCTCAGGAACAGCGTGAACGCCCACCAGAACGCCCCGTATCCCATGAACGCCGAGCCGGGGAAGATCTCGCCCCGTCGCAGCATGATGACCCCCGCGACGAACTGGGCGCTGCCCCCGAAGGCGAGCGCCATCGGGAAGACCGCCCCGTTGTCGACTCCCCAGTTGATCCCGTTCGTCGCGATCGCCATGCCGGCGATCATCGTCGTTGTCCCGAAGCCGCACAGTCCGACGACGCTCGCAGGGGCCCAGAACGGGTCCTTGCTCTGCGTCTGGTCGAACGGAGCCTCTACCGTGGCCGGTGTTGCCATGGAGCACGGCTACAGGAATTCGACAGATAATCGGCTATGAAGTTGGGTATGCGAAACCGTCGCGTGGAACGCGACTCTAAGTAACTTTGGTCGGCGCGTCGTCGGCCGATTCCACAGTGTGTTCCAAATACCCGCTGGGGATGCGACGCCCCGGCTGTGGGGTCAGCCTCCCTCCGCGACGACGCGGAGGGAAACTGCAGCGCGCTGCCGATGACCCCTGAGAGGCAGCAGCGGTGCTGGGCTACGTGATTGGGAAGCCGAAAAAGAAGGACGACGCCGCGCTCCCGGCGTTCGAGATCCCTCCCGACCTCCGCCGGCGGTTGCACGCCTGGGTCGACGTGGACGAGGTCGGAGCCGACGGGTTCTGGCTGTGGCTCCGCGCGGTGATCCCTCTCCTGCCGAACCCCGCGCCGACCCGCCGTGGCTCGATCCCGCCGTACGCGGGACGCGCGGAGGACCTGCGAGAGATGCAGCAACGCTTGGTCGTCTACGCCCGCGAGCATTCCCGGCTGAATGTCCTCGCCGAGCAGTGCCACCGGGACAACGAGGTGCTCGCCCGCCGCCTGCGCGCCCTCGAGGCCGCCCTGCGGACCCTCGAAATGGCGGGCAACAAGGTCGTGATCCCGGACGACGAGGAGATCGCGGACGTATCGGAACGGTACTTGCCGACGCGACGCCGACGGGGCGACGCGGCGAGCGCGGTGCCTTAGGCGTCCCGTCGTTCGGGGTCGGAGTGCCGGCGACGGAGCGTACCGGCGCTCCGGTCGTACGCTAGTCCTAAGTAGGCGACCAAGTAGTGTAATCCACGGGCGGAGGCGTCCGCCCGCCGGTCCGCCGGCCAACCGCCCCTGGGGCCAATGACGCCTACTCCTGGCACACGGAGTAGGCAGCAATGGACTGGGCAACGCAGGTCGTCAACTTACTGCAGGCAGCGACCGTGCTGCTGC
>JASHUL010000082.1 GCA_030039995.1 Thermoplasmata archaeon | reverse complement strand
TTCCGCCAACCTGAGCGGGCGTAGGCGGCCTCCGTTGAGAGCGCTTCCCCTGATACGGTCTCAGTGCGGCGGCGTCGAGGGCGCGGGGGCCGGGGGCTCCCGGGCCTTCGCGCGCCGGGGAAGGTACCAGTAGACAAGGACGAGAAGAACGACGACGTAGAGAAGGACGCCTCCCACGATCGCGACCGTGACATTCTCCCAGACTCGAGAAGTACCGGCGTCCTGGACGTACCCGAGCAGTCCGGAGACCACGACGGTGAACACGAGCCCCAGACCGATCTGGAGCGCACTCGGACGCCGCCGATAGAACGCGATCGAGACGAGCCCCGGCAGTATCATGTCTCCGTGCAGTCGGCGTGGGATACTAAACGAAGTTGGGCCAATCACGAAACATCGGTGCGCATCCGGGGAGTACACCGACCGCCCGCGAGCGCGAAGCCGTCGCGCGGAACGCAAGCCGCGGGTCGGGGCAAAGGGCACCAGAGATTCTCCGTCGGAGGAGTATTCCCACTGTGGTGACGGGTTTGGGATTCACGTCGCTTTTCGAGGAGAATCCGGGGCAAAATTTGCGCTCGGTACGGTGTGGAAATCGAGGAGAGTCGCTCGACCGGTGGGTGGGTATTTATCCCCATCAATGTGTATCAAACGCATCGGGCTCCCCCGCGCAGGGGGAGCCGACCGAGGAGGGAAGAACGGGAATGACGGGCCCAATGAGCGGGGACTCTGTCGGACCCGGCCTCTTCCACTTCGGACTTTTTTCGGACCAAGAGACCGCGTCTGCTAACGCCGCCCGGGTCGACCGTTGGCACCAGGAGCGCCGCGCGCTTGCCGCGCACGGCGTCCCTTCCGGGGTGTGGCAAGGCAGAATGTGGCGTTCATCGATCTAGCCTGGCAGCTCGCCGAGGCCGGCGGCATCGCGGCCGCGATCGCAGGAGGATTCTGGGTCGCCTACACTCGGTGCAGCGTACAGGTCCCCCCCAACCGGGCGCTCGTGCTGTTCGGGCGGAAGGCCCCCCGGTCCGCTCCCGACCCGACCGTGATGCCGTTCGACGTCACGGTCCGCCGGCCGAAGATCGTGGTCGGCGGTCGGGTGCTCGTCGCCCCCTGGGACCGCGGGGTGGGCTATCTCTCGCTCGCGCCCGTCGTGGTCGACGTGACCGTCCGGTCGATGCATGCGCTCGAGGGGAACCGGGCGTCGGGCTGGGAGGTCCGCGCTCAGGCGCAGGCCAAGGTCCCCGCGATGCCGAACTTCCTTTCGATGGCGTCGGAGAATCTTCTCGGAAAGTCCGAGGAGGAGGTCCGAGCGCTCGTCGCTCGAACGCTGGAGGGAGCGATCCCTTCCGTGCTCGCGCGCATCAACACCGACTCCGGAGAACCCGACTGGGACCGGCTCGCGGCCGAGGTCCAGGCGTCGGCGGCTCCGGACCTTGTCGGGGTGGGGCTCGCCATCCGGACCCTCACGATCACCGAGCTGCACCGGATCGTTCCGCCTCCGATGGCCCCCGCCACCCCTCGGGGAGAACCGGACCCGGAGGCCGACGAGTCCCTCGACACCTTGAGCGCGCAGCTGAGCGCCCTCGACGCGCGGCTGGCCCGGACGGAGCGCGTGCTCCGCATCCTCGGTGGGGAGATCCAACAGACGAGCCGGCGCTCGAGCGACGAGCCCGACACCTCCCGTTCGGGCGCGGTCTTTGACCAACCGCTCGGGTCCGAGGAGTCTCTCGTCGGGGCGGAGTCCCCGTTCGCCTTCCTTCACGGTCCTACGGGGGGCGAGTGTTCGTCCCCTTCGCGCACGTCGCCCTGGGGCGACCCCGCACAAGAGCGGTCGAGCGACTCTTGGCCCTCGTAGGACGCAACAAGGAGAGAGAGAACCATGTGTCCAGCGGCGATTTTGGGTGACCGTGCGTGCGGAAAGACGACCTTCCTCGGGCTGCTCTACGCGGCCCAGGTGAAGTACGGAACTCGGGTGTCGGATTCGTTTCGATTCCACGCCCCGCTCCAGTCGTTGCGTCTGATGAGCCAGGTCTACGAGGGGATGAAGGACGCCCGATTCCCCGGGGCCACGCTCAAGGACGAGATGACGGAGATCGGTTTCGTCTTCGGATACCGAAAGCCCCTGGCGGGCCGGCTCCCGGCGTCCCTGAAGGACAAGAACTGGGTGAATCCGTTCGCCAAGCTCTCGTTCGCCGCGTTCGATGTCTCGGGCGAGGATGTCCAGGAGTTCATCGAGACCGGCGTCGCCGCGAGTCCGATCATCCAGCAGCTCCTGAAGAGCCACGTCGTCGTCACGCTGGTCGACTGCAGCAAGATGACGACCGAGATCGACTCCCCGGTCTTCCGCCAGATGCTGAAGTACGACAGCGAGGTCGCCTCGCTCCTCGTCTCGCTCCAGACGTACAAGAAGCAGGAGTTCTCGCGGATGAAGGCGCAGGGGCTCAGCGTCGGCAACCCGGTGATCTACCCGGCGATCGTGCTGTCGAAGTTCGATTCCATCCGGGACGAGGTCCTGGTGAAGCTCGGGCTGCACCGCGGGGTCCCGGACGGCAAGCAAAAGCGCAAGCGCAAGGAGTACGCCGAGGCGCTGCTCCGCGTCTTCATGCCCCAGACGCTCTCGCAGATCCGCGGAGGCAAGGTCGCCGGGGTCAACTTCGACCAGGCGGCGTACTTCTTCAGCTGGGTCCGGACGGAGACCGCGGAAGCCGGCATGCAGCCGATCGGGGTGCCGCGCATCGTCCGCAAGGGCTTCTCGGCCGAGGGCGGAGCGGAGCCGGACTTCTCCTACGACGACTACGTCGCGTTCATCGAGCACTTCCGCGACGTCGCGAACAAGGTGCCCGACGAGATCGTGGAGCAGACGACGCTCCAGACCCCGGCGGCGCCCGCCACCGCGACGGCCTAACGAAGGGGCGAGCGCGAACCGAGCTCACGGAGGGGAGGTGCGACCACGATGAATGACGAGACGGTGCTCCCGCTGGAGCACTGGATCTACGGCGCGAGCCACGAGAAGGGGTACGGGATCAAGGCGGAGTCCCGCGGGCTGAACGGCCCGCTCTACATGCGGTACCTCGAGAACCACTTCACGCCGGTGCGGGTCGAGAAGACGGCGGGCGGCGGCACGGTGATCGACGCCCGCATGATCCACCCGGCCCCGGCGAATCGGGAGGTGCTCCTCTCGATCCTCGGCCGGGGGGTCGCGGACGAGTACAACCGGCCGACGATCGCGAACCACACGGTGGTGATCCCCTTCGACGCGATGCGGAACGGTCGGCTTCGGTTCGTCGACGTGGAGTCGGCGACGCTCGACTTCGACAAGAAGTTCCCGAAGGCCACCGGCAAGATCGACCCGATCTCCGTGCCGGTCCGCCCGTTCGGGGACGTCCTCGAGCCGCGAGGGACCGGTATCCACCGGCTGATCACCAAGGCCGCCGTCGACACGTTGGCGAGCCGGTTCCTGTCGGACCAGCAGGGACGCACCCTGATCCTCTGCCGCGGCAGCACGAACCAGTACCGCAACGAGCTCCTCTATCGACTGGTGGAGCTGCTCTACGCCGGGGAGGAGATCGGACTCCTGCCCGCGATCAGCGACGCCCCGACCCTGAGCGCGATGAATCACTTCCGCCTCGCGATCTCTTCGCGCGGCGTGCGCGCGGACGGCTCGTGGACGCTGCTGGACGCGAGCATCGACCAGCCGACGCTCCCGCCGGCCAAGGGGAAGAACCTGGTCTACAGCCGCATCGCGGAGGCGTTCGCGTCCGCGTGACGCGACGGGTGCGAGAACCCCTTCCTTCGGAGGTCGGACCTTGGGATCCGCGGTGGTCGTCGGCGACCGAGGGTCCGGCCTCACGACGTTCGTCGGTCTCCTTTACGCGGCCCAGCTTCGCCTGGGCACGGAGGAGGGAGACAAGTTCCGTTTCTCCGCCGACCGGGAGACGATCCGACAGCTGGAAGGGATCTACGGAGAACTGGTGGCCGGTCGGTTCCCCGAGTGGGACGCCGACTGGGACACCCACCCGCTCTCCTTTGTCTTCGCCTTCCGGACCGGTACGTTCCCTCGGCTGACGGGCGCGGCGGTCCACCACAGCGGCGGCTTCGCCTCGTTTCGCCTCCAGTTCGGGGGCATCTCGGCCGAGTCCGTGGCGGAGCTCGCCCAGCACGACGCGATCCTCGAGCTGTCGACCCGTCGCCTCTTCGAGAGCCCCGTCGTGCTCCCGCTCATCGACGCGTCGCGGCTGCGCCCGATCGACCCCGCGACGAACTCCCGACCCCTGGACGTCTCGGACCGACGCCTCGCGGCGACGCTCGGGCTGTTGAGCCGCTACCTGTCGCTAGGCCGTCAGCGGAAGCCGCAGGACCTCTATCCCCTGTTCGTGGTCACGAAGTTCGACCAGTGCCCGCCGGGGACCCTCGCCCGCCTCCTCGTGCCGCCGAGCCCGCCGGCGAGCTGGCAGTCCGGTATCCGGGAGGCGGTCGGGTCGCGGATCCTCTCCGCCTACTTCCCGCACACGCTCCGCCTGCTCGAGAGCGCGAAGGGGATGCGCGGCTCCCGCATCGCGCCCCCGCAGTGGTTCTTCAGCGGTCTCCAACTGGTTCCCGGCTCCGCGGGAGTGCGGATCGCCCGTCGTTCGCGGATCCCGGTCGGCGGGTGGGAGCCCGAGTACCCGTTCGAGGAGTACCGGACCCTGATCCACCAGCTCGGCGTCCTCGCCCATCGTTTTCCCGGCGAGGACGAAGGGTCGTAGTCGGCTCGCCGCCGGGCCGCTCCTCGGGAGCGGCTACGTGCGTCGCTGGGCCGTGAAACGGAACCCCTCGCCGTGAGAGCCTTCGCGGGCGACCGTCCACTCGCCGATCGCCCAGGTGTGGTCGGGCGGATGCCACTGCGGGTCGCCCTTCGCGAGGTCGCCGAGCTCGGCTTCGAGGTATTCGTGGTCCGTCGCCACCTCGGGCGCGAGCGTCCCTTTCTGCAGGAGCGCGCACAGCAGAGGGAGGCCCGCCGGACGACCCCGCCATTTCACCGCAAGGAACGACTGGCGGAACTCGGTGTCCTCGAGGACGAGGGTTCGCAGCGGCCCGTAGGCGCTACGACCGTGGCAGTCCTTGGGGGGAGTGTCGAGTCGGTGGCGCTCGCGCTTGCGTTCCTTGATCACGCGACGCCACACGGAGGCATCGACACGGTCCGCCTCCCAGATCGTCGAGGAGTCGAGCTCCTCGGAGTCGTCCGTGCCGGGGTCGTCCGGGCTCTCCCCCGCGGCGGGGACTCCCGCCTCGGCGGGGCCGCGGGTCCGACCGACGGGCTTCCGGCTCGAACGCCCCGTGGAGAGGCTGTAGGCGAGGGCGGCTCCCATGACGTTCCCGACCGGCGGTCGGATCTGCACTTCGTCGCACTCGGGGTACCGGTTCGGGTGGAGGACGATGAACGGCCCGGTCTCGGGGCCGTTGAAGAGCTGCGCGAGCACGTCGTTGATCGTCGCGACCTGACGACGGATCGCGAGCTCGCTGAGGTGGACCAGCGGCACCGGCCCCTCCGGATCCCGACGGCGGCGGGTCAGGTCGTCCAGGATCGCCTGGGCGACTTCCGCGCGGATCTGCTGGATCGTCGATCGGCCGACGGCCACCTCCGCGGGGCGCTTCCGCCGCAGGCTGTCTCGCATCCGACCCCCGAGCGACCCCGATCGGGAGGCCTGCGCATGGAGGGCTCCGAGTCGGAGATTGAGCCAGGGCTGCAGACGGCCTCCACTCACCCGGGAGTCGGCGAACAGTCCGGCCCAACAGTCGGACATTCGCTCCGACCAGTCGTCCTCGCCGGGGCTGTCCCGATACCAGCGATACACTTGGTCGCGAAGGAACGCTCCGGCGCTGAGCGGGTCGTCCACCTCCTCCTTCACCCGTGCCATCAGCGCCTCGGTCTGGCGCGCGATCGCGGCGAGGAGGAGCGCGTCCCCCCGGGCCGCCTCGAGCAGTTCCGGAAACCGTTGAGCGTTGAGCGCGAGGATGTTGAACCGCTCCATCGGATTGGTCTGAAGGAACTCCTGCAGCGACGGGGGTCGGAGCGCTCCCCCGATTTCCCGCGGAGCGCCGCCGCGATGGGCTCCCTCGGGTACCGCGCCGGACGAGGAGGTCACGGCGCCGGACGGTCGCGCCGAACTCGAGGTCCGAGCGGATGGGGGTCCCGGGTCTTCGGGGGAAGGAGGCAGCCCGTCGGGGTTGCCACCGAGCCGCCCGAGCTCTCGACGACGGTCGGTCCGCTCTTCATCGATCCGGGCCCGCTCGACCGCCCTTCGCTGCTCGCGGTCGCGCCAAATGCGCGCCGCGTCGGAATCGTTGGACATACCAGGGGCGAAGCCGCTCCCCAGACGAAAAAATGGGTCGCTCGGGGGCTTAATGGTTTGGGGGTTTCGAGGTGGTCCGCGGCCTATTTGACCGCGGTCACGACCACGCATTCCGCCGGAAGACCGACTCCGCTCGACGTCGTCCAGCGGGTCAGGTTCGAGCGGGTCTTCTGGAGGATCTCCTGCTGGGTCTTCGGGTCCTCCTCCGAGAGCGAGTGACCGATCGGAGTTCCCTGGAGGATCGACTGGAGGTAGTCGTCCGGGGAGTCGTAACGCAGGGTCTGCACCAGATGATGCTCCGTCCCGCCGCGGAACCCCGCCGCTCCGAGGAACGCGACCATCTCGCCGGGGCCGCCGGTCTCGTACGGCGTAGGCAGATACCCCGTCTCGTCGGGTTCCGCGTGCTCGAGCATCGGCTCGATGATCGCGTGCAGGAACGGGACCTTGTCGCCCGTGCTCCACACGCAGACCGAGACCCGTCCCCCGGGTTTCAGCACGCGGTACGTTTCCCGCGCGGCCTTCTCGGGGTCGGTGAAGATCTGAAACCCGAAGCAGCACGTCGCGGCGTGGAACGACGCATCGGCCAGCGTGAGGGAGGAACAATCCATCACTTGGAAGTCGACGTTACGGAGCCGTCGAGAGTTCGCGACCTTCCGCGCGATCTCGATCATCTTCTCCGAGAGGTCCACCCCGGTCACGTGTCCCTGGGACCCGACCTGGACGGCGAGGGTCATCGCGGGCTCGCCGGGCCCGGTACCGAGGTCGAGCACCCGTTCGCCGGGGCGCGCGGCGAGCCGCTCCACGACCTTCGCGCGAAACGGTTCGAAGCGGGTCAACAGCCCGAGGTACGCTTCCGCACTGTCGTTCCAGGTGGTCCGGGTGTATTCCCGGTAGTAGTCATCGGTGTATTTCCACGGCATCGAGGCGTGGGGGGGTACGACCCGGCGGTATATGTGGGCCCAGCGGCCCCGACCCGGGTCGGGCTCGAGGTCGCTCCCATCGGGCCGCTAGTTCAGCGCCCGACGCCAGCCTTTCGGCAACTTGTTCGGGTAGACCACCTCGTCCGCCCCAAGGAACTGGCCCAACCCCCGGATCTGATCCGCCACGTCGACGGCCGCCCCGGGGTCGACCGGTCCGGATCCCTCGGTGTGGAAGCTCTCGACGATCAACCGTCGGTGCTCCCGGTCCATCCGGGGAGCGATCCGACCCACGAATCGGTCGCCCCGCAAGAGGGGCATCACGTACACCCCGTACTTGCGTTTCTCCCGCGGCACGTAGTTCTCGTGCGAGAATTCGAAGTCGAAGAGCTCGTGGACCCGGGCCCGCAGACAGATCAAGTTGTCGAAGGGGGACAGGATCGTCGTCCGCGGCTCCTCCCCGTCGCCCGAGAGCGACTCGAGGCGGGAGACGTCGTCCCGATGGACGTAGCGCGTCTCTTTCGAATTCAGCCCCTCGATCCGTACGGGGATGACGACCGAGTCTTTGACGAGTTTCGCGAGATTCGCCTTCAGATTCAGGTAGTGTCCGTTCGGGAAGCTTACGTTGATCTCCCGTGCGGAGGCCACGCCCAGCGCCCGCAGCGCCCGTTGGGCGAGCGCACGCTCGACCTCGTCGGCGGGCAGCGTTTCCCGTTTCGCCCACGTGGGCAGGAACGCCTCCGTCCGCGCCCACAGGTTCGCCCGGCCCTCGTGGCCCGAGATCATCACGTCCCCGGCCATCCAGAGATGAAACAGCATCGCGGAGACGTCGCTCCACGAGCTCCAGGCGTCGCCGCGTCGCCGTGTCTTCGCGTGACGGGGGAACTGACTGACGGTCCGCGGCCCCTTTCCGAGCTCTCTCAGGATCGCCCGGCGAAGTGCGCGGTGCCTCGGGAGCCACGCTTTCGCGTGCCGTTTCCAATTCCCCCAGGAGTCGGAAAGGCAGTCGGGATACCGACGCATCAGTGAGTAGTGGAGAGGATAATCCTCCGTCAGCAACAGCGACGCCGCATGCCCCCAGCCCTGGAACAGTTTCCGCTCTTTCCAGATGAGGCGCTCCAGGTCCGCGTGGCGATAGTCGCCCAGCCGACTCCAGAACGCGAGCTCGTGTGCCGGCGCGACAACGTTGACCGGATCCCACTGGATGTACCCGGTGTCCCGAACCACGTCCAGCATCGATTTCCGGTCCGGACGGGCGGGCCTCGGCCCCGCGAGGTGTTGTTTCGCAATCGAAAGCCGGCGGACCTGCCCGATCGAGATGTGGATCGCTTCGGGCGTCAGGGTCCTACCTCGATCGTCGCTTTCGGACCGTCCAGACCTTCCCCCGAGGCCCACCAGTCCGGAGGAGACCGATCTCGTGCTCCAGCCGGGCCACCCACGTGGGGCAAGGTATCCGATACGTCATTCCCAGCTCGGACCGGAGCTCCGTCCACGTCGCGCCGTGGGGGTGTGACGTCAGATATTCGCGGATCGCCGTACGAAACTCCTCGTAGCGCATCGCAGAAGCAACCCAGAGGCTCGAGTTTCTTAACGGGGCCCGACGGATCCTGAAACACCCTCGGTTCGGCCGGAAAACGAGGGAGCTCCCGCCGGGACTCGCGTGACCTCCCACATCGCGAAAGACAAAGCACGCGCTCCCGGCCCTCGGCCGGTTCGCCGGCCCACGGCTCCGCCACCTTGGTCCGGACAGGCCCGACGACTTCATCCGACCGTGCCCCACGGTGGAGCCCGATGGACGCAACATGGGCGATCACCCTGGTCGGTTCGGTGTCGGCGGCACTCACTACGGCGGCGTTCGTTCCGCAGGTGATCCGAGTCTGGCGACTCAAGGACGCGCGCGACATCTCCTTCGTCACTTTCTCGGTCTTTTCGGTCGGGCTGGTCGGATGGGTCGGGTACGGCGTCCTGACCAGCTCGGTGCCGGTCGTGGCCGCCAATTCGGTGACGTTCGTCCTCGCGCTGACGATCCTCTTCCTGAAGGCTCGGTTCGATCGCTCCCACACCGACAACTCCCGTCCCTCGGACCGGCGCACCGCGTGAGTCCTGTCGACGCGTACCGATGGGCCCGTCCCATCCGTCAAGATTCCTGACGTCTTCGGAGAACTCATCCTCGTCCAGGCACTCGGGGCCGGCGAGGTGTACCGCATGGCGACGACCCCGAACTTCACGACGACCGACCCGAACGAACTGTTGCGAAGAATCGACCAACAGACGACGATGACCTTTCACTGGGTGAGAGCCGGATTGATCGCCATCATCGTCCTGCTGATCTTGATCGCGATCGGGTTCTGAGCCGCCCCTCGGCGCCTTCACCGCGATCCACGGTCGGCCGTCGGGAGGACGGAGTTCGCGGCCGCGGCGGGGACTCCGTCGAACTAATGGACCGGAAGGAGGTTGCGGACTAGGGTCAACGTGGACTGCGCTCGGTGCGGCGGACCGAACCCCCCTGGCGCCAGGACCTGCCAATGGTGTTCGCACCAGCTGGAGATCGCCCCCCCGCCGGCAGCGCCCCCGCTCGAGTACCAGCCTCTCGATTTGCCGGTCGAGACGCCGGCGAACTCCTACGCTCCCGGGTTATACTACCGCGTTGGGATCCCCCTTCTCCTGATCGGGATCGTCGCCCTGATCGGGGCGGCGGTGATCTCCTCCGGGGTCTCGTCCTACAACCAGACCTGCGCTCAGATCCCCAGTTGCGTGCCGCAGTCCGACCCGAGCGGTGGGATCGCGGCCATCGGGGTGATCCTGCTGCTCATCGGGATCGTCATCATCGTCTACGCGGCCACCCGACCATCCTACTAGGAGGCAACTTCGCCGGACCGGTTCCAAGAAGTTCGGGCGGGACGCCGCGCTCGGTCGACGACCGATCGACGCTCGAGGGATCGAGCTAGGGGGTCAGGGCCGTGAACGTGACCTTCTGTTCGTTGGGGTCTCCACCGACCTTCATCTGCCCCGAGGCCGGGGAGGGCACGTATCCGCTCACTTTGCCCACCGTGTACGGGCGGTTTCCCTTCGCGCCGTCAAAGACGATGCTGGGGGTCGAGGACACCTTCGCCTGACCGTCGAACGTGACGGACCACCGGGTCCCCGGAGGAAGGCCGGCTTCGGTGAAGGTGACCTTCCGCCGCCGCCGAACCAACAGCGCCAACAGCAGCGCCGCCGCAACAATGGCCGCCAACAGACCCGCGACCGGGTAGACGTAGGACGGTAGACCGCTCCCGTGGGAAGCGCCGGCTCCCGCGCCCGAACCCGAACTCGGCCCGGAGCCCGTCCCGGACCCGGAGCCCGGGCTCGCGGCGGGAGTGACGGTCACGACGGCCATCGCGCTCGCGCTGGCCGGAACGTACGCGCTGTCCATCGCCGTCACACAGAACGTCGAGTTCGATGTGAGGTCCGGGGTCGTGTAGGTCTGGGTCGACGCCAACGGGGTGCCCGAACAGGTCGACCCGGCGTACCACTCCAGGGTGTCGGGCCCCGTGCCGCCGGAAGGCTGGGCCGTCAACAGCACCGCTTGGTCGTACCCGATGGTGGGGGCAGCGGGGGTGATCTCGACGGTCAGCGGGGATGCGCTCACCGTCACCGAGACGGAGGCGTTGGCGGTCGCGGGCGTAGACTCGCTGTCCGTCACCTCGACGCAGTACGTCGAATTGGCCGAGAGCGTCGGAGTGGTGAAGTTCTGGGTCGTGGCGATCACCGTGCCCGTGCAGGTCGATCCCGCGTACCAGTCGTAGGTGTACGGTCCCGTCCCGCCGGTCGGTTCGGCGTGCAGTTCGATCGCCTGGCCCGTATCGATCGACGGGGCGACGGGATCGACCGTCACGTTCAGCGGGGGGCCCTGTACGGTGACGTTGGCCGTGGCCGTCGCGGTCTCGGGAACGAGCGAGCTGTCCGTCGCGGCGACGCAGTACGAGGCGCCGGCGGAAAGGTCGGGGGTGGTGTATCCCTGGGTCGTGGCGAGAGCGGTTCCCGAACAGACGAGTCCGGGGTACCAGGTGTAGCTGTCCGCGCCCGTTCCGCCGGACGGCTCCGCGGTCAAGAGCACCGACTGTCCGCTGGGGATCGTGGGTGAGTTCGGGTCGATGGCCACGGACAGCGACGCCGCGACCGTGACCGTGGCCACGTTCGAGTAGACGACCTCGGCGGTCGGAGTGCTGCTGTCGGAGGTCCAAACGCAGTAGTAGTGAGTGCCGACGGCCAGCGCGGGGGTCGTGTACGACGGGCCCGTGGCCCCGGAGATCAACGCCCCGGAATCGCAGGTGGAGACCGACGTGGCCACGTGCCAATGGTAGGTGTACGGGGTGGTGCCCCCCGTCGCCGCGGAGGTCGAGAGCTCGACCGTCTGTCCGGCGTCGATCCCCGAGACCGAGGGGGTGACCGTCCCGGACACCAACGGCGAGGACTTCAGGGCGACCGCGATCGCGGCCCAAGAGGCGTCCGCGAAGGTCGCGGAGAGCGAGATCGGGCCCGTGCCGCCGTCGATCTCCTCCAGCATCCCCCCCGAGTCGAGGTCGGCGCCCGTCGTGGCGGCATCGTTCACCAGAGCGTCGCCCCCGGTCGCGGCGAGGGTCGTGGAGGCCCGTACCTCCATCGCGAGTATGACCAGGTCGTCGGGGACCGACGTGGTAACGGAGGCGGTTCCGGTCGTCGCCGCTTCGGCGGAACAGACCCCGGTTCCCGCAGTTTCGAACGGAGAAGCCGCCACGCCTTCGACGTCCAACGCGTGGACCGTGTAGTACGACGCGGTCGAATAGTTGACCACGATCTTCACGGAACTCTGGGCGCTGACATCCGTGAGACCGTAGACCGCCGAGACTCCGTGACCACTGCCCGCGACGCAGGTCGTGGTTCCGACCAAGCTGAGCGCCCGGTAACCTCCCGCGGTGACCGCTTCGACCGCCGAAGGGTCCCCTCGTGACGTGGTGAACTCCGTGACTTCGACGACCAACGTGTCCCCCGCATCGACATCGGTGATCGACGCGGTCGTGCACGTAGTGACGTCACTGCACGCCGTTGCGGTGTTCCCTCCTTCGGAAACAAAAGGAGTGAGACCCGGGCCGGCGGGTGAGGTCGAAGCTCCAACCCCCGGCTCCCACAGCGCGAGTGCGGGCAGGAGTACGACGGACCCGAGGATCAAGAGACCACCGACACCGACGCTGAGCAGAAATCCTGCGGGGTACCGGTGACCGTTCATTTGCCGGACGGGCCGCTCGGCCCGATGCCGGCGTAGTAGAGCCGAAGTAGCAGTATCTAAACAGTTCGGTATCCGAAACCGGTCCGGATGGCTCTCCCGAGAGCGTGGCAGCCCACCCTGAATCCCCGGCGAATCGGAATCGGCTCCCACCGCGGTTTCGGGGGGGCGTTGCCACAGTCATCGCAGCTGTGAATGGTCTCGAGGATAATCCCGCCGGGCGTCAAGGTCCCTCATCCGTCCGTCCGCCATGGAGCTACGGATTCCTCGGTCGAGGAAGCAGCCCGGGCCCCCCGGAAGGGTCTAGTTATGCGCTTTGGAGGCCTGCATGGGGCGACCGGCCTGAATGATCATCATCACGAACCGGGGGTCTCTCCGGGCTGCCGCGTACAGCGGGCAGAGGCGGACGCGCACCGCCTGAAGGGTGTGGTTCTTCGCCGCGGCCATCATGTACTCGAAAAACCGATCCGTGTCCCCCAGCGCGTAGTAAATGTACCCGATCGACGACTGACGGGAAGACCCCTTCTTGAACAACTCCGCGATCCGATCGATCATGCGGAGGGCCGTGTCGCGGTCCCCGCTCAGTGCGGCGAGGTACCCCCGGGACAGCAAGGCGCCGTCGCTACTCGGCGCGAGCCGCTCCAGCTCGCGCACCATCGCGTCCGCCTGGTCGTATTCGCCCCGGAGCATGTGAAGTTCCGCCAAGCCACGATAGGCGTCGATCGGGTCGTTTCCGAGATTCGCCTTCCAGTGAGCCGCGGCCTCCTCGTAACGCCCCGAATTGAACAGCGCCTCGCCCTGGCGCCGGATCATCGGGGGCGAGAGCGGGTCCAATCGATACGCCTCCTCGTTTTCGAGGAGGTACGGCTCCAGGATTCCGAAAGACCCTGCCAGCGCGCCCAGGATGCTGTGGGCATGCGTGAGGTTCGGATTGAGCTCCAGGGCCCGTCGGAGCTCTCGGTCCAAGGTTTCCGCGGCATCGTCCGCCATGAAGGCGATCTCTCCCAAGGTCGCATGCGCCTCGGCCAGGTCGGGGTCCAGGCGGACCGCTCGCTCGGCGGCCGCCTGCCCCATCTCGATCGAACCGCCCCAGCTGAGGTATCCCTCGACGCCCAGGTTGATGTACACCCGAGCCATCCCGGCATACGCTCGGGCAAAGGTCGGGTCGCTCTCGATCGCCTTCTGAAAGTGCTCGAGGGATTTCCGCAGCGGGGCCTCGTCCCGCTTCCAGATGAGCGCCTGGCCCTGAAGGTACGAAAGATACGCCTCGGTCTCCTTGGGGCGTTCGACTTCGGGGACCGGAGCTTGCGGCTTCAGTAGATCGCCCGGAAGTGAGGTCGCCACCTTGTTGGCGATATCGCTCTGGACCGCGAAGATGTCGGCGAGATCGTCGTCGTACTTGGCCGACCAAAGGTGCTCCTCGGTGGCGACGTCGATCACCTGGACGGTGACCCGAATCTTGTTCATCGCGCGACGGACACTGCCCTCGACCACCGTGCCGACGTCGAGTTCCTTTCCGATCGCGGCGACCGACTTCTCGCCCTTCTTGTAGCCGAGGATCGACGTCCGAGCGATGACCTTCAGACCGGGAACCAGGGAGAGGTTCGAGATCAGCTCCTCCGTCAATCCGTCCGCGAAGTACTCGTCTTCGGGGTTCGGGCTGATGTTATCGAAGGGGAGCACGGCGACCCGCGCCTTGTCGAGGGAGTGGGGGAAGCCCCCTCCGTCCTTCCCGCCGTTCTCCTCCCAGGAGGGGACGACACGATAGACATCCATCGGCAGCTCGACGCCTTTCAGGGCCCTCGCCTCCAGCTTTTCGAACTTCTCCGTGACTTTGGTGCGAACCTGTTCGTAGACGGCTCCCGAGACGCACACTCCGCCGGGGTTCGCGAGCGGCTCGATGCGGGCCGCGATGTTCACGGCGTCCCCGAGGATATCGGAGCCGTTCTGGACCACATCGCCCAAGTGGACCCCGATGCGGATCCGAATGGTGCTCTGAGGCGCTTCGGAATTCCTCTCGTAGATGCTGCGCTGGATGTTCACGGCGCATCGGACCGCCTTGAGCGCACTGTCGAATTCGACCAGGAACCCGTCACCGGTGGACTTGATCTCTCGGCCTTGATGGAGCGTCAGGAGCGGACGCAACAACTCCGATTGCTGGCGGAGCAGGTCGAGCGTGCGCCCCTCGTTCGCCTGCGTCGAGGCGGTGAACCCTACGGTGTCGGTAAACATCACCGCCGCGAGGCGGCGCCCGGTCGCCACGGTGGTCGGATACATCCGACCTCTAAAAGTCGTGCGAGCGGTGAAATCTACGGTCGGGCGAGTAAACGCCCCCCGAAACGACGGGAAGGCCAATTTTCTGTGGAAAGCCCGTCCCGCGGAGAAACTACGTGGAGTCGTGCCAACTCGGCTTCGAAATCAGCCCATGGTAGGGTATCCCCCGTCACCGGTGCGTGGACCGATCCGTAGCTCCGGGAGCTCACGTGTCCCGGGACGTTCAGGTCGGAGCGGTCGAGAGATCCGAGAGAAAGCTGTCGACTTGCCGAGTCGTTGCCCGCACGATAGTCCCGCTCATCAGTCCGGCGAACAGCTTCGCCGCGCCCTGAGGGTCGAAACGGAAGTCAACCACCAATCTCGCGCCGTCGGTCGTCGGGGAGATCTTGAGACTAACGTGCGCGTTCATGTTGTTCCCGAACCCTTCGGCCTCGACTCCAAACGGCGGCTGTTTGGTCGCGCGATAGTTCAGCGCCGTCCTGCCGTAATAGTCGGTGAAGACCGCGTGTTGAGCGTCTTGCTCTGAAACCGCGCGCCGCACCCCCTCTTTCGGAGACCAGTTCGGCCCCGTGTAGTCCCGATCCGAGTAGTCACTCATCCAGTCGTAGAGCGTCTCGGGCGAAACACGGACCACGCGCTCGACCGTGAAGTGGATCACTTCGACCGCCTCTCGGGCGACGAGGGCGCGGCACTGGCTCGGGTCCGAGACGAGCGAGCGTAGTCGAAGAACGGGCCGAGCATGTACTCTCCCGCACCGGGGAACAGAGTCCCGAACTCCCGCGGGCGCCGATCCGGGAAGACCTCCTTCGCGCGGTGCTTGCTACCGTACTGGATGAATGCCGAGAGGATGGGAACGACGTCGCGGCCCTTCTCGGTGATATCGTACCACACGAGACGAGAGTCCGTCGGACTCGCCACCCGTTCGATCAGGCCCTCCCGTTGGAGCTCCCGGAGCCGAACCGATAGGAGCCGTGGACTCAATCCAGGGTTCGTACGGAGCATGTCGCTGAATCGAACCTTGCGAAAAAAGGAGACATCCCGCAGGATCAGAAGGGACCAGCGGCGGCCGAGCACCCCGAGGCTCGCCCGAATCGGGCAGGTCTTCCACATGACGGTGGGGAGGACCTCGGGTTCCATGCCCACTTCACCGACCGACCGCATGAAAAGGCACGCTTACTTTCCGTACCCTGGGCCGTATTTGAACCGCGACTCGGATGGAGTCGTTTGAGCCCTAGTGGCTCGGGGAAATGCAACCATGGCGAACCGACCGACGCCCGGAGCCGTCAGCCACGTGGAGTTGATCTCGAAGGACCCTGCCCAGAGCATCCGATTCTACGAACGCGTGTTCGGTTGGAGATTCGACGACGCCGGCGGGGGTTACTGGTTGACCACTTCTCCCGGACTCCCGACCGGTGCGCTGCGCGCGCCTCAGGACGTCGAGGCTCCCGGTTCCCTATCGTACATCGAAGTCAAGGACATCTCGAAGACCCTACGAGACGCCGAGACCGCGGGGGCGAAGGTCGTAGTCCCAAAGACCGCCATCCCGAACATGGGGCACTACGCCGTCTTCGTCGCTCCGGGCGGAGTCGTCCAGGGCGTGGTCGAGAGCGCCTAGCTGCGATCTGCGGGTGGCTGAGGACTGACACCTCCGAGTCCCGAACCAACAAGCTCAGCCGGAGGCCTTCCTCCCTGGCGCTGTGCCGGGTCGAACGGCAACTACGACCTAGCGCGCCGCCGGCGCGGACTTGGGCTTTCGTCCCCAAGCTTGGATCACGAGGAACGAAAGCATCCAGGTCTCGGGGCGAATCACCGCCTTCTCCACGTCCGCCACCGCGAGCTCCAGTTCCGTCTCGGTCATGAGTCGATTCTCGAGGATCCGTCGCCGGAGGGACGCCGCGAACTGCACCGTAGATCGCATGAACGGATGGCTATCGTAGAGCGGAATGGCGACGCCGCGAGTGCGGACCTGGTCCAGGCCGCCGGCGCGAAGAAGGGCGAACAGGCCCGGGCCCGCGTCGAAACTACTGCCGCCCAGTCGAAAGCACTCGCGGATCACTTCTTTCAGCCGTGCGAAGCCCGCCGACGGTGGATAGCAATTCCACGCGCTCGAGTCGGGTTCCTCCATGACAATGAGCCCTCCCGGCTTGGTGACTCGGACCGTTTCGGTCAGGAGGTCGTGGGCCCGGCCGACCGGCGCGATGAGAAACCGGGCGTGAACCACGTCAAAGGAGTCGGCCTCGAATCCAGTGTGGAACGCGTCGCCCTGAACGACGGTGACGTTGGACAGACCCAGACTCCGCACATGGTCCTGGGCCGCCGAAACCTCCGCAGGGTCGAGGTCGAGGCCCACCACTCGCCCCTTCGGTCCCACACGAACGGAGAGTGGACGGAGAAGACCGACGGGGCCGCACGCCAAGTCGAGGGCGCTCGCCCCCTCGGAGAGACCGGCCTCGTCGAGCAACGACTCCGCATGGGGTTCCAAGGCGAGCGATTGAATTCGCAGTCGTTCGACCTCGGGCGACCCGCCGTCGAGGACGTACCGCCGCTCAATGTCCGAATTCACAGCGCGCCGACGGTCCGTCGCTACTTATCCTAGAGTTGCGCGCCTCCGTGCCTACCGGCGGTGATCCGAACCGACATGAGACTTGGCAATCGGCTCCGGCGCGCTTCTTTTCGGCTCCAACTACCAAGTGCGCCTCGTCCGCATCGCACTCAGGCCCCAAAGGGCGGGGGGGTCAAGCCATTACGACGCTACGGCGGAGGGGGTACCGGAAAGTTCGGCGCGACGCCCGGTGTGGCCATGACGGGCTCGCTGAGCTTCTTCTGTACCTGGTGAGCTCCGACGAAAACCAGGATCGGCGCGAGCACGCTGACGATCGGGATGATGTACAATATGGCCCCGACTTTGGTGATGGAGCTCGAGTATTTCGACCCGAATCGGTACAAGCCGAGGATCGCGCCGATCAGCCCGATGAACCCGAACAGACCGCCGATGTAGCCGATCCCGACTTCGCCGTGCGTCAGCGAAGTGGCATTGTTCTGGCACGTGCTGTCGGACGAAGGGCAGTTGATGGCCGAGTTGATCGATGCCGCGTAGATGATGACGAATCCACCGATGAGGGCGATCCCTAGAATCCCGATAACGCACAACACCATCGGGGTGCGAAAGCGCCCATCCGCCCTTCGGAGGCTCGCGAATCCCGCGGTGTAGAGGATGAACGAGAGGAAAGCGAGAAACACGCCGACCACCACGAGCACCACGCCGAGAAGGATCGTGTGTAGGAGAGAGACATAGCCAGAGGCGGTGATGTTTGTAACCCCGAGTCCGACGTCGAGGATGACGATCATCACCCCGACGACCGCGAGGAGCAGGCCCAAGATTCCGAGGAGGGCACCCCACTTTATTCGAGAGGCTCCGGACCGCTCGTCGGGCGAGCCTCCGGCCCGGACGGCCCCGGGACTCGCACTCATCGGCCAAGTCGCTGAGGACGTCGGCGCTCCCACTGGCGACCGCCAGCGAGCCCCGGTACTTCAACTCTGTGTCCCTCCGAGGTTTCGTTCGGCGCAGCGTCGCGCAAGAACGCACGTCGTTCGCTCACTCTGAACGCGGATGTAGAGTCGGCCCGCTCCCCGCCGCTCGGAGCCCGGTGCAAGCACCGTTGCACACGGCCGCTGGGCGCTGACCTCTGGCCCGACGCCGGGTGAGGGGCCCATGCACTCGGTCCCCGTTCCGGACTCGTCACGCGCCGGACACTTAGGCCGCCCGATTTTCGGGAACTCCCGTATTAACTACCTGTAGACCGATGTGGTCGCGCGTTCCCGATGGGCGCTCCAATCCAGGGCGGGCATTGCGCCGTCGGAATTCCGATCGCCGTTCTTGTGATCTTGATACTGAGTAGCCTCCCCATTTTTCCCGACGCCACGGGCGCGACGTCGGTTGCAACTACGACCGCGACGGGGACGAGCCCGTCCGCACCGCTCGCGACGATGTTCGTCGAAAAGGGTCTCGCTAACGGCCAGCCGAGTCCCTATTGCAACGTGGGGGAGTTTGCCAATCTCACTGCCGCATCTCTGACAAACCCCTACAACGTGCTCTGCTACACGCCGCAGGATCTCCGGACGGCCTACAACTTCCCGAACTATCTCGACGGAACCGGTCAGACGATCGTCATCGTCGACCCGTTCGGAAGCCCGACGGTTCAGGCTGACTTGAACGCGTTCGACGCCGCCTTCCACCTTCCACGAACGACGATCCAGATCGTTTGCGAGGGGGGCGTATGCCCTGTTTTCAATTCCTCGGATCCAATCCAAGTCGGCTCGACGTCGGAGATCGATCAGGACACTCAATGGGCTCATGCCATGGCGCCCGGGGCCCACATCGTCCTGTTTGTTGCTCGGTCGGACGACGACCTCTCGTTGGAGCAGGCTGCCCTCGGCGCCGTCGTCATGTTCCCACACAGCATCGTGTCTCAGAGTTTCGGCGACTTCGAGCCCGATATGATCCAGGGCACCTGCTTCTTGCTCACCGATACTCCCAATGGCGTGTGCAGCCCGGCCTATGTTCGCGAGACCCTGGCCACGGGCGAGGCCGCGTACGAGTTGGCAGCTCGGGAAGGGACGACCGTCTTCGCCGGCTCGGGAGATTGGGGGGCCGACAACTCCCCTTTCGGCTACACTACGTCCAACCCGCTGTACCCGGCGTCTTCGCCGTGGGTCACGGCGGTAGGGGGCACCATGGGTTTTCCCTACTATTTCGGCTCGATACCGTCGTGCGGCGCGAGTCGGACCTGCAGCACAGGATTGGTGAACTTCCTGAATACCCCCTCCTGTCAGTTGAACACCGCGTCCCCGACCGCAACCGCAAGGTGCACACCGGTCGGCTACGGCGATGAACAGGTGTGGAACGAACCCGCCTTCGACGTGGCGTCCGGAGGCGCCCCGAGCGCCTTCTTTGGAGTGCCGTCCTACCAGCGCGGGTTGGGCCTCACGGCGCGAACGACGCCGGACGTTTCGTTCAATGCCGCCGGAGATGGCGGCGTCTTCATCTATTGGAGCCTAGGCGGGGCCGGTCCAGGACTTTACGATGCCTTTGGAACCAGCCAAGGATCGCCGTGCTGGGCGGGGATCGCGGCCCTGGCGGATCAGCTCGCTGCCATCGAGCACCGAGGAACTATCGGCTTCATCAATCCGGCGCTGTACGAAATCGGGAATTCTCCCTGGCTCTATCACCGGGACTTTCACGACATCACGATCGGAAACAACACCGTGGCCGGGTCCCCTGACAACGTCGGGTACAATGCAGGTCCCGGCTGGGACGGTGCGACCGGCTGGGGAACGCCGAACGTTGCGAATCTCGTCCCCGACCTGGTCGCACTGTCGGGAAACTAGCGACCACTTAGCTGCGCGACGAGTGCAAGACTCGCTGCACGCATTCCCCCTGAATAGCGGTCCGCTCTATCGAGGAATCTTCCAGCGACCTGGGACCCAGCCCACCGTGCAGATACGCGAAACTCGCGAGCCCTCAGCGACTGCCCTCGAGCATGCGGCTCCCGGTGCGGTCGAAGAGGCGGGGCTTAATCTAACGGAAGGCGGTTTCGGGCCGTGACGTCGGCCCGTCGGCTGTCCGCGATCATGTTCACCGACACGGTCGGTTTCACGGCCTCGACCCAGGGCGACGAGAGCGCGAGTCTCGAACTACTCCGTCGGCAACAGGAACTCGTCCGTCCGCTCCTCGCGATCCATCAGGGTCGCGAGATCAAATCGACGGGAGACGGGATCCTGGTCGAATTTGACAGCGCCCTCAAGGCGACCCAATGTGCGGTGAACATCCAGCGGCGGATCCATGAGCGGAACGCGGAGGGAGATTCCGCTCCGATCCGGATCCGAATCGGGGTTCACCTCGGCGACGTGGTGGCTCAGGGAAGCGACATCCTCGGAGATGCGGTCAACGTCGCCGCCCGGATCGAGCCTCTCGCCGAACCGGGGGGTATCTGCATCTCGGCGGCCGTCCAGGAGCAGGTCCGGAACAAGATCCCCGACAGGCTCGAGAAGCTCCCCTCGGCCCTTCTCAAGGGCGTAGCGGTTCCGATCGACGTCTACCGAGTGGTGCTGCCGTGGAACGCGCGCGAGTCAGCCGCGGCCACTCCGACGCCAGCCGGTATCGCGGTCCTTCCGTTCACCAACATAAGTCCCGACCCGAAGGACGAGTACTTCGCGGACGGTCTCACGGAGGAGTTGATCTCGGTGCTGTCCCAGATACAAGAGCTCCGTGTCATCTCTCGGACGTCGGTGATGCTCTACAAGGCGACACCCAAGTCGGTGTCTCAAATTGGCACCGAATTGGGCGTCACATCGATCCTGGAGGGCAGCGTCCGGAAGGCCGGTAATCGTCTCAGAGTGACCGCACAACTCATCGACGCCCGCTCGGACCGACACCTCTGGGCGACTACGTATGACCGGGAACTCGACGATGTGTTTGCCGTGCAGGCCGAGATCGCGCGGCAGGTAGCCGACGGCCTGAAAGTCAAACTGGGACCGACCGAGCAGGCTCGACTCGAGTCGAAACCCGTAACGCGGTCAGACTCCTATCTCGCCTATCTAAAAGGGCGAGCGTTGCTGCATCAGCAGAGCGAAAGCTCGTACCAGGCGGCAAAAGAGCAGTTCGACCTCGCAATTTCGTTGGATCCCAAGAATGCCGCGGCGGTCTCCGGTCTGTCGGACCTGATCGTGTTGCATGGGCCGTCTTCCTTCGGAATCTCCAGGGAAGCGGCCGACGCGACCGGTCGGGAGTTGGCACTGCGAGCCGTAGAACTGGACCCCAACCTCGCGGAAGCGCATGCCTCGGTGGGAGGAATTCTTTGGCGAGCCTACGACTTTGAGGGAGCGGAGAGGGAGTTTCGTCGGGCTGTGTCCCTCAACCCCAGTTACTCGCAGGCGCATCACTGGTACGCGGAGTTGCTTTCCTGGCAGGCTCGTATTAACGAGGCGGAAGCCGAGTGGGCTCTGGCCGAAGCTTCTGACCCCCTTTCGCCGTTCAACCTCTCCCACCATGCTCTACTGCTCGGGTGGCTCGGGAAGTACGACGAGGCTCTCGCCCGGATTCAGAAGCTAGGCGAGCTGCAACCCGAGGGACGGGAATTCCATCACGACTTGGCCAACTTCCACCGCTTTCGACGGGAGTACGAACCATTGCTCGAGGAAATCCGTTGGCGGGAAGACCACGCGACGGATCCCGATACCAAGAAGGCGCTCCGGGCAGAGTACTACGCATTCTCCGGTGAGAAGGAACGGTGTCGCGCGATTCTTCGTGCGGATGAATCGCTCCCGCAGCCCGAGTTCGACTCGTTCTCTTGCGCGTGGCTCTACGGTGCGATAGGAGACGTGGACGACGCGATTCGATGCTTGAACAAGGCCAAGGAGACGCACACCATCATGTTCCATACGTTACGGTATGATCCCGTGTTCGAGGGGGTCCGAAGAGACCCACGGTACCGGGTATTGCTGCAGAACTCGAACCTAGCGTAGAACGTCGGGGCCGGAACTGCCGATCGGCCCCTACGTCACCGAATTCGAAGAGGGGGACGTCCCCTAACAGCGTCGCCGAGGTCCCCCTCGCCGAGTCTTGATCTGAGTGCAACCACCAATACACCCTCAGAGGATTCGCTTCTCGCTGAACGCCGAGTGACGGGCCCATCCGCTCGGTCCTCGTACCGCTCTCCTCGCTCGCCGAACATCCACGACGACCCATTTTCAGATGACATCGTATTCGAGGTGATCCGAAAAGATTCACGGGACCAAATCTGGCTGAGGAACTCGAACCTTGAGTGAAGCAGACCGATGGGAACTGTTCCGCGCTCCCCAAACCACAGAACTCGGGTAAAGGGCACCCCGCCCGTGCGGCAGTGGCCACAGTCAATCGGGGCCCGTTCCTATCTTGGACGAAACTGCCTGCACCAGATACCCCGCGGCAATTGGCGGTCGGGTCCACGCGAGACTTCTCAGGGTGGAAGTGACCTCATGGATTCCAGGAGTAGACGGTTCCGAGGACTAGTAGGTTCCTCCAGCGTTGCCATCCCACCGGAGGCCTTGCTGGCGATTGTCTCCCTGCCGAGTGCGAGAGTGGATCGGTCCCGGGGACCGACGACCCTTCTAGGCTCCGGGGGACCCCGGTCGAGAATGCGACCGGCGAATCGCCGAAAGTTGATAGGCAAGGTTTTCGTTAGCCCGCTGGTGAGAGGACTTCGCCGTTTCAGGAAGCGCGATTCGACTTCCGCGGGCCGGTCGGTGGCCGGAATTCACGTTTCCCCGCTTCTCGCGTGTCTTCTCGCAAGCGCGCTGGTTCTCACTGGTACGAGCACTTACTCAAGTTCAACACGGGCAAACACCACGGAGGCGGTCGAGCCCGCTGTCCTTTCCAATATCTCCGTGGGCTCGCAGCCGTACGCACTGGCCCTCGACGCGTCCGGCGGGACTCTGTTCGTCGCGAACATGAATTCTAACAACGTGAGCGTGATCTCAACGAGCACCAACCGAACGATAGCAACGGCCTCAGCTCCAGGCTACCCGGATTCCATAGCGTACGATTCGAGAAGTGGCGACGCCTACGTAGGAACCTACGGGACCAGCGGCAACACCTCCGACGTCAGCATCATCTCGGGCGCCACGGATACAAACACCGGAAGCGTCCAAGTCGGCGGACAGGTATGGGACCTCCTCGCGGACGCGTCGAACGGATTCGTCTACGCCGGAAGCGAGGTGGCCAACAGTATCTTCGTCATCTCCGATTCTTCGAAGACCATCACCCAGACCCTACCTTATTCGGCCGGACCGACCGGCGATATGTTACTCGATCCGGCGAACGGGGACCTCTACTTCGGCAACGCTACCGCCCAGTTCCTCACGGTGGTCTCGGGTTCGTCCAACAACGTCCTCGCGACCGTTCCGTTGGGTGGAATCCCAACCGCCCTCGCCTACGACCCGATTAGCAGAGATGTCGACGTCGCCGTCGCGGACCTGGGGCAACCGAACTCGGCCTCCCTGCTGCAAGTCATTTCTGGCGCGAATTACACCGTTCTCTCCTCGACCCCGATTCCACCCGTGCCCCAGGCGATGGCCTACGACCCCCTCAACCGGGACCTCTACATCTCGAACTATTTCGGAAACGTAACCGTGGTCTCAACGGAGAACGACGCAGTCGTAGCAGAGATGCACGTGGGTGACTTCACATTCAACGTCGCCGTTGACACGGTTACTGGGGACGTAGCGGTCACCAGCGGGGAGCCACGGACGGTGACGGTCATTTCCGGCAGCACAAACACGGTCACCGCTGTCCTGTCGGCGGGGGGCTTTCCCGCGTCGATGTTGTTCGATGCCAACGCCTCCTGCTTCTACGTTGCCGTTCTCACGCAGAATGACGGCGGGGCCGTGACGATTGTCCCGTCCGCTCTGGAACAACCGTCGTCGGGCCCAGCGACGTCGCCCGTGCTCGACCTCGCCGGAGAGACCGAATACATCGCGATCGGGGCGGCGTGCGCCGTGGGTCTTGCTGTGGTCGTCTGGTTGATACGAGCGAAGAGATCTCCGGGCAGCTGACCCGTTCTTCCTGGAAGGAGCAGCGGGCTAGGCTACAATCCAGGAACCCTCCGTCGGCCAGCTGCAACCACCGTTGCATCTCTCGCCGGTTCGTCCGAAACCCGGTCGTTCGGGAACGGAGTGATCAGTAAGTGAGCACCAGTAATCGACAACCAGGGCAACGATGGCCGTCCAGCCACGTCATGCCCCCGAGGGGTTTGCTGACGATCGTCTCCCCGCCGAGCGCGAGGGCTGACCGCTCCCGGTACCACTGCGTTCCTCCCAGGTAGGACATCGTGCCCAAGGTGCCTAGTTCGGTCGGCCCGCCGCACTTCGGGCAACGCCCCTCCGCGTCTGGCATCGTGGCCTGCATCGGTTGGAGATAGAAAGCTCCGGTCTGACGTTGTTGAGCGTGCCGCAGCGGAGCCCCGAGTTGCAACAAAGGTTGCACGTGGTGAATTCAGGCGTTTCAAAGTTCAATGTCGACGTACGTCGCTACCAGGCTGGTCGTCCAGGTGATGTTGCTGGCCGACGCGGTGTTGGGGTTCTGCATGACCAAAAACCACGGCGCCGCCTCGCCGGCGGCGTACGTCGCTTGGTAGAGTGGCAGCGTGAAGGCGACCCGCGCGGCGGTAGTGTCGCCGGTGGTAAAGCACTCACCCGAATCCACGCAAGCAAATGTGGCGGGCGCCCGACTCAAGTTAGTATACTCAGCCGGAGTCATCACGAGAACCATCCCACCCGCCGAAGTAGTAAACGTGCCGTTCAGCACGGCCATCGAAGCGTCGCTGGGCTGGAACTCGAAGGACGTGAACTGTGCCGCGGGCACTGAGAAAATCGTCCCGGCGGCAAGTAGCGTGGTAGGTGAGGGAGGGGGTGGAACCGGACACGTTGGGTGACCGACGAGTTGAGCCTCACCGGCAGGAGTGCACGGGACCGGGGCAAAGAAAGCATTCGACGCGACGATCGTGACTCCGAGGATGACACCAAGCGCGATCGATAATGGGGCAGCGCCGGATCGTCGCGCGGGCGCGGGCGAGATCCGGTCGTAGCTCGATGTCATTCGTCCACTTCAGAAGCTAATGGCGAGCCCAGCTTAGACCTATCAACTTTCGATCGAGCCTACCGCGTTCGCCCTCGATCAATTCGGGGCCTTACGAGCTCCCTACCCATTGGCGCGATAAGGCTCCCGTCCCAGCTCATTTCAGCGGAGGGAGGGATGGCGCAGAGTCCTTCCCGCCGGGAGGGTTGGCGCTCGGCATGAGTTAAGTGCGGTACCCAACTCGGGCCCGGCATGAGCAATTCGGCGCGCGTCCACCTCGGGCATGTTAGTCTGGAAGTGTCCGATCTGGAGCGATCCCAGAAATTCTACGATGCCTTCCTTTCAACCCTGGGGTTTCGCCGGATTCCCCATACGACCAGCCTTTGGGTGGGATATCGCAAAGGGCGTACGCGAATCTGGCTCACCGAGGAGAGGCCGAGGCGGGCTGTCCGGAAGGCGCCAAGAATACCGACAAAGAGTGGTGCGGATTGGGTGTCCGACCATATCGGATTCGCGGTGCCAAGTGTCAGGGCTTTGGCCGGACTCGAGCGGGAGCTGCGGAAAAAGCGGTTCAAGCCGTTCTATGGATTGGACCGGCAGCGTATCGACGGGTTTGCCGGCGCCCCCAAGAGGAGCTACTATGTCTCGCACGCGTGGTGCGACCCCGACAATAATGTTCTCGAGCTTTACACCAACGTCGAGGGTCCGAGCAGGTGATTATGGTCGAGCGTGTGAACTACCGCAAGAAGGTCTATCGCCGATAGGGAGGGTCACTAGCGTTGAAAAACGCGATTTACGACGAGCGCTACGCTCGACCCGGGTTGTACTGGGGCAGCAGACCAACCGCTCTAGCACGCGAGGTCGCTCGCATCGCCCGTTCCCCTCTACGATTGCCCCGGAGTTTGGTCGACCTCGGCTGCGGCGAGGGCCGTGACCCGATCTACTTCGCCCGTCGAGGCTACCGGGTCTTGGGCGTCGACATATCGAGCGTAGGAATACGAAAGGCGAAGCAACGCGCGTCGCGCCTCGGGGTCAGCGCCCGATTTCTGGTCGGAGACATCCGGACCTACCGACTAGCGCGGCCTGCGGATGTGGTCTTTTCCTCGGGCGCGCTGAATAACATCCCTCGTCGGCTTCGGAAGGCCCGGTTCGAACACTTCAAAGCGAGTACCAAGCCGGGCGGGATCAACGCGATGAACGCCGACGTCCCGAAACCTTACATCCCGCCTCAGACGACGAATCCGTTCGCGTCGCCGTTCCGCTCAGGAGAACTACTCGGCTACTACTGGGACTGGGAGATCCTCGATGCGGGACAGGGCGAATTCATTTCCCATTCGGGCGGCATTCCGCATCGGAAAGCCATGGACGTGGTGATCGCCCGCAAGCCGCCGCGGCCCTCGTAGGAGCGCCGCTATCGCCAGCACGGGGCGCAACACAGGTTGCACGCAGCCCCGGAACGGCGGGTTCGACGTCCCCCTCGGACCACGCCGCTCAGACGGGGTCGCCAGCCTACGTCGGGACAGTGTGCGCTCCGGCCACAGGGGTCCCCGTGCCGCCTACGGGGAACCCGGTTCGTGCGTCACGAGAATCTCCTCCCGGCGACGTCACGTCGACGCGTTCTCGCCGCCTCCGTAGTGCGGCACCGAGTCAGCGGTATCTTGCCCCTACATTTTATTGGAAGCCGCTAAATATTTCTACTTTGTAGGGGCAATTGCGATGGAGATACAGGCTCGCCGTAGAGGTGAGAGGACCTACTATTACCTGACACAATCGTATCGGGAGGACGGTCGAGTTCGCAAGATCGAAAAATATCTTGGCACGTCTGTGCCGAAAGACGTCGGCCCTCTCAAAGTAGCGCTTCGGCAAGCGCTCTTCTCCAAGCAATTCGAGCCCGCGCTGGCGAAGTCGCGTCAGCGCTACCTCGGGAATCTTCGCAAGATGCCCAAGTCGATTCGAGATAAGGAGCTCGAGACCTTCGCGACGAGATTTACCTACGACAGCAACCGGATCGAAGGATCAAGCCTCACGTTCCGAGAGACCGCCCTCCTGCTTGTAGACGGGGTCACCCCCACCAATCGACCGCTTTCCGATGTTCAGGAGACGTTGGCACATCAAAGCGTGTTCCTCGAGGCGCTTCGTCAAACCCCAGAGCTCTCGCTCGAGACTCTACTCGCTTGGCATCTGGCGTTGTTCCGAGCAACAAAGCCCCACCTCGCCGGCAAGATCCGGAACTACGGCGTGAAGATCGCCGGCAGCCATTTCGTGCCCCCAGCGCCTGTCGAGCTGGACTTCCTGCTGCAGGACTTCTTCGATTGGATGAAGGTGGCCTGGAAGAACCTGCACCCCGTCGCTCTCGCAGCGCTGGTTCACCTCAAGCTGGTGACCATTCACCCGTTCGGTGATGGCAACGGAAGAGTCACCCGAATTGCGATGAACTTTGTCCTGTATCGAAAGCGGTACCCGATGATCGACATCCCATACACACGCCGGGCAGGGTACTACCGAGCGCTTGAGCAGTCGCAGGTCCGAAAGGATGAGACGGTATTCGTACGATGGTTCCTTCGACGATACCTCGAGCAGAACTCCGAAGCCGTGACTACACGCCCCCGCGTTGGCCGGGACGGGCCATGAGTTGTGCCCTGCGATAGGGCGCAACAAGGC
>JASHUL010000004.1 GCA_030039995.1 Thermoplasmata archaeon | reverse complement strand
GCACGGTCCGGACACCGGCCGAGCGAAGCGCCTGCTCGACGAGACGAGCCCGCGCGGGAGAACGGTGGAACAGATTGACCTCGACCCCCAGTCCCGGAAGCGCGCGCGCGAGGCGCGCGATCTGCCCTGCCGCCAGCGCGGCGACGTTGCCGTTCACGCTGACGACCGGCCGGCGAGCGGCCCGGAGCCACCGAGCCGCGACCCGGGTCGCGCGCCGGGCGCTCGGCGTGGTCCTCTCCCCGAGCAAGTAGTCGAACGCTTCCCCGCGGCCGTGGGCGATGAGGCCTTCGGGGACCACGAGCCCCGCGCGGGCGCGATCGGCGAGCCGAGCGCGCGTGACCAGGCTCCGGTACCGAGGGTGGCGCGGGGAGAGCCGCATCGGGCGGTGGACCGCCTAGGCGCCGCCCGGAGCGTCCGTGCGACCGTTTCCGTTGGCGCTCTCTTCGGGCGCCCCACCGAGGCGTGCCTCGAGCGCGCTGATGCGCTCCTCGAGCGGCTGCAGACCCTCCTCGAGCGTTTTCGCGAGCGCCAGCTTCAGGCTCTCTTCGAGCGCGACCAGGTCGCGGCCGAGGTCGATGATCCGCCGTGCGTTCTCGTTGAGCAGGAGCCGGCTCTGGGTCGCGACCCGGTAGGTGTCGGAGAGGTCCTTGGTCAGCTGGCTGGCCGACTTCGAGAAGACCTCGACCGAGTCACCGATCGGCTTCCACTTCTCGTCGAGGTTGGTCGAGAGCTCGGTCTTCAGGCGGCCGGCCGCCGAGTCGATGCCGGCGGAGACCTCCTTGGTCACGCGCTCGGTGACGTGTCCCTCGAGCCCGTCGAGGCGACCCTTGACGTCGTCGCCCAACGACCGTCCGGACCCCTCGACCCGCTCGAGGCGGTCCTCGATCGCCTGGAGGCGGGCGAGGAGGTTCGAGTACGCGGAGCCGATCAGGATGTCGACGTGGTTCTGGTTCGACTCTTGGGCTCGGAGCAGGAGGTGGAGCACCCAGTGCTCCTTCCCCTTCGCCTCCCCGATCGGACCCCGGTCGAGACGGTCGCGAACGTCCCGGTCGTCGATCAGGCTCTGAAGTTCCTTGAGGATCTCGACGCGGAGCGAGGAGGTCGAGCCCGAAGTGGACGGCGGCCGCCCGGCCATCGGGCGTCGGAGGGCCCCCTGACCCTATATAACCTCGGTGCGGAGGAACCGAAATTCACTCCGCGAAACCGGGACCGAGCAGCTCTCGGGCGACGAGCAGTCGCCGGATCTCTGAGGTTCCGGCGCCGATCTCGAGGAGCTTCGCGTCGCGCGCGAGGCGCTCGAGGGGCAGGTCCCGCATGTAGCCGTAGCCGCCGTGGATCTGGATCGCGTCGAGCGCGATGCGGGTCGAAGCCTCCGACGCGTACGTGAGGGCGGCGGCCGCCGGTGCCATTCGACGAGGGTCGGTCGCGACCTGCTGGAGCGCCGCGTAGAGCAGCCGTCGCGAGGCTTCGAGCTCCGTGTACATGTTCGCCAGCTTCTCCTGGACCAGCTGGAACCGGCCGATCTTCTGCCCGAACTGCTCGCGCTCCCGAGCGTACGTGAGCGACCGGTCGAGACACTCGGCCATGATACCGACCGGGATGGCGGTCAGGACCGCCCGCTCCACGTTGAGGCCGCTCATCATGATCGCGACGCCGCCGTTCTCGGGCCCGAGCCGCTGGTCGGCGGAGACGTGACAGTCCTGGAAGGCGAGCTCCCCGGTCGGCGACCCGCGCATCCCCATCTTGTCGAGCTGCCGAGCGACCGAGAACCCCGGGGTGTCCTTGCGGACCAGGAACGCGCTGATCCCGTGCGACCCCGCCCCCGGATCGGTCTTCGCGTACACGAGGAGAGAGTCCGCGACGGGACCGTTCGTGATGAACTGCTTCGAACCGTTCAGGACGTACTCGTCGCCTCGACGTTCGGCTCGAGTCCGAAGCGAGACGGCGTCGGAACCGGCGTTCGGTTCGGTGAGCGCGAGCGCGCCGATCGCGTCCCCCCGAGCTACGTCGGGAAGGAACGCCCGTCGTTGCGCGTCGTTCCCGTTGCGACTCAGATTGTCGGCGAACAAGTTCGAGTGAGCGCCGACGCTCAGGGCGAGCGCAGGGCTCGCGCGCGCGATCTCCTCGAGGATCACCGCCTGGGCGACGTAGGAGAGCCCGAGCCCCCCGTATTGCGCGGGCACGGTGATCCCGAGGAATCCCTGCTCGCCGAGGCGCCGGAAGACGTCGCGGGGAAAGTAATCCTCCCGGTCCATCCGGTCGGCGACCGGGGTCACCTCTTTTCGGACGAATCGCCGCGCCGCCTCCTTCAGCTCCCGTTCCTCGTCGGAGAGCTCGACGTCCATGCGGCGGGCGACCTCTGTCGGCGAATAAGGGTTATCGGTTCGGACCCCGGGCCCGGGTCGGGGGGCTCCGCTGTCGGAGTCCGATATGGATCTTCCACTGTGCTCGCCGTTGCGGATGGTCCGACCGGAAATGGGCTCCCCGGCTCTCGGTCCGGATCGCCGCGGCCCGGGCGATCAGGAGGGCGGTGAGCGAAGCGTTCGTCACCGGGCCTGGGAACGAGTCCTGGCGCCCGGTCGGGCTCCATCGCGCCCGCCGGTCGAATAGTTCGACGGCCGACCGGAGCCCCTCCGCGGAGCGGACGATGCCAACATCGTCCCAGAGCGCATTGCGAACGCTCTCGAGCTCCGCCGGTTCCTCGGCGCCCCCGGCCGCGGATCCCAGCGCGATCTCTTCGATCCGCGCCGGAGATTTCGGTCCACCACTGGACGGATGAAGGAGCTGGCGGGCTACCCGTTCGCCGAAGACGAGCCCCTCGAGGAGGGAGTTGCCGGCGAGCCGGTTCGCGCCGTGGACGCCGGTCGACGCGACCTCGCCGGCCGCGTAGAGCCCGTGGAGGGCCGAACGGCCCTCGAGGTCGGTCGTTAC
>JASHUL010000081.1 GCA_030039995.1 Thermoplasmata archaeon | reverse complement strand
GAGGCCGAGCGGTACACCCGGCTCAGTGCCCTGCTCGAACGCGGGCCGCTCGCCGCGGGCACCGAGAGCGGAGCGTACCTCGCCCACGCCGGTTTTCCCCGGGGCGAGCTGCCCGCTTCCTGGCGTCGCGTCTTCGAGGAGCCCGAGGAGGACCGGCTGGTCGACATCGTCTGGACGGAACCCGACGCCTCCCGGATCCGCCGGGGCGTCGGCCGCCCGTGGACCGGGTCCGAGCTCTCTTCGTTCCTGCGCGCGGCCGGCCTCTCCGTCTTCCTCCGGGGGCACGACCCCGACCTGACCGGTCGGCCGATCTACGAGGGCCGATGCCTGACGCTCCATACGACCCGGGTCTTCGAGCGCTACGGTGGGGTCCTCCTCGCCCGTCTCCCCCTTGGGAGCCCGGTCCGCACCGTCGCGGACGTCCTCGTGGAGCACGTCGCCACCGAGGGCCGGTCGTTTCCTCCGGTCGATTGAACCTTCACGGCGGCGGCGCGCCGCCGAACAGGCGACGCTCCGCAGCATGGACCTCGGCCGGTGACCGTGCGTCCCGGTAAGCGGCCAGCCGCTCGGAGTTGACCTTCAGGAACTGCTCGCTGCCCCGGAAGCCCGCGAGCGCTCGTTGGGCGACGTCCGGCCGTCCGAGCACCACCAGCGCCGCGGCGAACGCCTCGACGGTGTTGAGCTGGGCCGGGCGCCCGTAGTGCTGGGGATTGGTCGCGATGAGGATCGGCAACCGGCGGCGGATCGCCCGACGGTCGACGCCCGGCAGTCGGCCGCGCTCGGACAGTCGATTCCATGAGCAGTCGACGACGAGGAGGCCCCCCCGGACGGCCGCGTCGCGGTCGCCCATCGTCAGGGGGGTGGACGCGAACGGGTCGAGAAGGACGGGAGCGGGGGACCGGTCCCCCGGGGGCGGCGCGCGCTCGACGACGCGACGGAAGAGAAGCCGACGCCCGGTGCACGCGCGGGGATGGTCCTCTCCGGCGATCGCGACGTAGAGAGGGATCGCGCCGTCACCCGGGGGGTTGAGCGTACTCCCGGAAGATCGCATGCAGCTCCCGCGTCATCCGAAGCGCGTCCGCCTTCGGCCGTTGCCACATGTTCCGCCCGAAGATGATCCCGGTGGCGCCGTCGTCCATCGAGGCCCGGACCTTGGCGAACAGCTCCGCGTCGGGGACCTTCTCCCCGCCGGAAACCAGCACGAGGGCGCGACCGGCGCTCTCGACGACCTTCCGGAACGCCTGCGCGGCCGTGAGCTTCAGCGTGTTGTACGGCGGAGGGCTGTCGGCGTCCTTCTCCGAGGGAACCGGGAAGTTGACCTTCACGACGTCGGCCCCCAGCTCGAGCGCGACGCGGGCGGCGTAATCGATCGCGAACAGGCTCTCCTTGCCGCCTTTCTTCGCCACGGCCTCGCCGCGCGGATACGCCCACACGATGACGGGCATCCCGAGGCGGTCGGCCTCCGACCGGACCTGCCGGAACTGTTCGAAGTCGCGGTCCTGGGAGGGCGAGCCAACGTAGACCGTGTAGCCGACGGCGTCCGCCCCGAGCCGTACCGCGTCCTCGACCGATCCGGTCAGGGCGCTGAACGCCTGCGCGTCCGACGGGATCCCCGTTTTGCCGTTCAGCTTCAGGATGAGGGGGACATCCCCGGCGAACTCATGGAAGTACTTTTCCGCGAGTCCGATGTGCAGCGCGATCGCGCTGAAATCGCCCTCCCGCGCGAGGTCGTACTGGTACTGCGGGTCGAGCGAGTCCGGGTTGGCGAAGAAGTCCATCGGACCGTGCTCGAGCCCCTGGTCGATCGGGAGGACGAGCAGCGTGCCGCCGCCCGGGCCGTGGTCGTAGAGCAGACGCTTCAGACGGGTCTTCTTGCCCGGCGAGAGGCCCATCTGCGACAGGGAGGGCCGCACCCGCCGCACCGCCGCCGGGGCATGCGCCAGCCCCCGGTCGACGGGCATCGGAGTCGCCGGAGCCGACGGCTCGCTCATGGGGTCCGCGCGGCGGACCGGTCACCGCGATTTAACCCTTGGTCTCGGAGATGCGGTTTCGTCCGACCTCCGGCGTTCGCGGAACGTTTAATCCCCTCGGCCCGGTGGGGAGCCACCCCGGCGGAGTCTCCGGGAGCTCGATGCGACCCCAGGTCATCATCGTCTCCACCCTCCTCCTCAACGCGACGCTCTTTGCCGTCAACCTGCTGGTCGCGATCGCATCGGGTAGCCGGGCGGTCCTCGCCCAGGCGATCTTCACGCTCACCGACCTGGTCGGCAGCGGGTTGCTCCTCTGGGGGCTCTATCTGTCACGACGGCCGGCGTCGCACGAATATCCGTTCGGCCGCGGGAAGGAGCGGTTCTTCTGGGCGTTCGTCTCGATCGTGGTCACGTTCACGGTCGCGGGGGTCGTCGCGCTGACGGAAGGTATCGACCAGATCGTCGCGCCCGAGACGCTCCGGTACATCGGGGAGGCGGTGCTGGTCGTCGGCCTCACCCTCGCCGTCAGTATGGCGGGGATCTGGGTGACCCTGCGCGAGCTGCGGCTCTCGCAGCGCACGCTCGCGAGCCTGCTCGAGTCGGCCAACCAGGGGCTGAAGTCGATCTTCTACCAGGACCTCGTGTCGGTGATGGCGAGCATCGTCGCGTTCCTCGGACTCCTGATCGTGTTCACGACGCACAACGCGTTCGCCGACGGTGTCAGCGCGGCGCTGGAGGGACTGCTTCTGATCGCGATGGGGTTCGTGCTCACCGCCGAGAGTCGAGAGTATCTCATCGGGAAGGCGCTCGACCCTTCCGACGCACGCGCGATGCTCGCGGTCATCGAGCGGAACCCGGCGGTGGCGAAGGTCCGGAGCTTCCAGTCGATGCTGCTCGGGCCCGAGGACGCCCTGCTCGCGCTCAAGATCAACTTCCAGGACGGGATGACGACCGACCAGCTCGAGGTGGCGATCGACCAGGTCACGGCCGCGCTGCGCGCCGCCTACCCGGTCCTCCGGCACGTCCTCATCGAGCCGGAGTCGTGACCGGCCCCGGCGTCGGCTCGCGCATCACGAGGTGACGCACGAGGGTGAGGACGACCAGCGCGGCGGCGACCCCGCCGAAGAACAGATAGTAGCCCTCGTTGCCGAGGCGCGCGACGAGCTGGGTGCCGACGATCAGCCCGAGCCACATGCCGAGCGAGATCGTGAGCGAGTAGATCGCCATCGTCGTGCCCCGGCTCAACGCCCGCGAGAGGTCGGCGAGCGCCGCGAGCGCGGCCGGTCCGTAGCCGAGCGCCGGGAGGACGCAGACCCCGAGCGGGACGAGCAGCTCGACGTACGGACCGTAGGCGATCGCGAGCGAAGCGAACAGCATGACCCCGACGAACCCGGCGACGCCGACGTTCATCAACCGCGTCCGGCCGTACCGGTCCGCGAGCTGGCCGAACCGCGGCTGGGTCACGACCAGGACCGCGCCTCCCGCGCCGATCCCGGCGGCGATGTAGGTGTCGGGAAAGCCGACCGACGCCGACGCGGTCCCGACGAAGACCAGGATGTAGCCGATCAGCATGTAGATCACGAGCCACGGGAGCGTGACGAGGAGAACGCTCCCGCGGAACGCGCCCGACAGGATCGTGCCGATCGACGCCCCGCGCACCACCCCGACCGTCGGGAGCCCGCGGACGAGAAGCGCGGTGAAGCCCAGCCCGGCGAACAGCACGGCCGCCCCGACCACGAACACCCACGGGAGGAAGGCCAGCGGGAGGCGCCCGCCCTGGATGAACCCGAGGATTCCGATCCCGAAGGCGAACCCCCCCAGCCAGCCCGCGAGGTTCATCGCGTCGAACCGACCCATCTCGAAGCCCCGTTCTTTCTCGGTCGATCGGTCGGCGACCACCGCGAGGCTGGAGGCGAGGATCGCTCCGCTCGCGATCCCGAAGACGAAGTTGAGCGCCCCGAGCGCCACGACGGACCGGGTCAACGCGACGAACCCGAACAGGACCGCCGCTCCGGTCATGCCGCCGAACAGCACGGGAAAGCGTCCGACGCGGTCCGCGAGCACGCCCGAGAGCAGCACGGTCGAGAACTCCCCGATCGGGGCGAGCGCCGAGACCAGGCCGACCGTCCCCTCGTCGCCGCCGCTGAGCCCCGTCAGCTTGCCGAGGATGTAGCTCGCAAAGACCGCGAGCGTGATGCCGAAGGCGAACCGGACGAAGAACGTCGCGCCGAAGACCGCGACGAGCGAGCGGCGGTGGAGTTCGCCGGTGGGGTCGTCGACCGCCCCGGCCACGGTCGTGTGGCTACCCCGCGGAGGGCGCGTGTTCGATGAGCTCGATCCAGACGTCGTTCGGGTCGAGGATGAACGCGATGCGGTTGGTCCCGCCCGAGATCCGGAACGGTTCCTTGGCGACGCGGACGTTCTGGCCGCGCACCTTCAGCAGGAACCGGTCCATGTCCGCCACCTCGAACGCGAGGTGGTCGAGCTGCTCGCCGGGGTCGAACTGGTCCTTCCCGTCCCAGTGCGTGAGCTCGATGCGTCCCCCCGAGGTCGGGTCCTTCACGAACGCGATCTCCGCGTGGTTCTCGGGGATCGTGCGCCGCCGCTCGAACTCGAGCCCCAGGACCTCGGTGTAGAACTGGAGGCTCTCCTCCATGTTCCGGACGGTGATGGACGTGTGCAGGAACCGCATGGCGACGGTACGAGAAGCGTCCGGCGGGGCTACTAAAGTTTGGCCTGCACGCTACGGGTGTCCGTAGACGACCCGGACCGTCCCCGGCGCCGGCGTCGCTTCGGTGTCGACGCGGACGAAGCCGACACGCTCGAACTGGAAGACCTCCCCCGGTCGCGCGGCGGCCAACGACGCCTCGCCGATCCCCCGCGAGAGATGGCCCTCGACGTCCAGCACCTCGACGGGGAGCGCCCCGCTCGCGCCGACCCATTGCAGGCGGGGGAGCCGCCGGTTCTCTCGGCTCGTGAACGTGACGCGGATCGGCTCGCCCACGGGCGGGATCGGGTCGGGGAGACGGACGTTGACCAGCTCCTTCAGCCGTACCTCGGCCCCGGGCCGCTCGGCGAGGTCGCGGTAGGGAAGGAAGAACTCCGGTCCGGCGGCGACGTGACGACGGCCGAGGTCCTCCCGGTCCGGGTGGTTCGGGAGGTCGACGCCGCGCAGGTCGTCGGGGTACCCGTCCACGGAAACCCGAGCCGGGTCCGGAACGAACGAGCGTCGCATCGTCCCCGCGTCGATCCGCTTGCGGTTCTCGGCGTAGAGCGTCTCCGCCGGAACCTCGATGTCGGCGAGCGACATACCGAACGAAAGGATGAACGACCGGAACGCGTCCATCGAGATCCCGCGCCGCACGAGCGAGCGAAGCGACCAGGTGCGCGGGTCGGCCCATCCGTCGTAGACGCCGCTCTTCACCTCGCGATACGCCTTGCTCTTCGCGACCTTCGCCTCGCGGACCCGGAGGATGCCCCAGTGATGGAACGACGGACCCGTGATCCCGAGCAGCTCCCAGATGTACCGCTGCATCCGGTCCTCGATCACGAGGTCCTTCCCGCGCAGGACGTGCGTCACGCCGAGCTCGACGTCGTCCACTGCCCAGGAGAACTCGAGCATCGGCCAAACGCGGTAGCGGCGGCCCACTCGCGGATGGTCGAGGTCGCTGACGCGGCAGAGGACCCGGTCCCGGAAGGCGGGGTCCGGCTCGTGCATATCGGTCTTGAGCCGGAGCACGGCGTCTCCCGGCCCGTACTCGCCGACGAGCATCCGCTGCCACTCCGCGAGCGCCTCGGAGGGAGTCTGGGTCCGCTCGGGGCATGCGACCCCCTGGGCCCGACGCTGTCGCAACAGCTCCGCCGGGCACCGGCAGACGTACGCGGACCCGACCTCGATGAGCCGCTCCGCCCACGGATAGAATCGCGGGATGCGGTCCGATTTGTAGACGACCTCGTCCGGGACCACTCCGGCGAGACGGCAGTCGCCGAGGATCAGGTCGAAGAACTCCGTCTCGACGCGCTTCTCTTCCGAACCGACGGTGTCGTCGAACACGAGCAGGATACGACCGGCGTACCGCTCGCGGTAGTGCTGGTGCACGTAGAGCATCCGACCGTGGCCGATGTGCAGCACCCCGCTCGGGAACGGGGCCATTCGGAGCACCACCTTCCCGGGAGCCGCCCCCGGTAATTCCGGAAAGTCCCCGCCCTCGTCCGTCGGGGCGCGCGACCGCTCAGGTTCGGGACCCCCCATCCTCGCGAGCGCCTCGGAGAGCCCCGACCGGGGCATGCGGGAAACCTCGGCCACCGCACTCGCGACGACGGCGCGGAGCTCCTCCGCCCGCGGGCGGAGCTCGGGTTGCGTCGCGAGCAGCCGGGCAACGATCGGTCCCGCGCGCGCCGTCCCCTCGTGGTCGATCGCGTTCTCGAGCGCCAAGCGTCGTGCTCGGTTGGCGACTTCGGGCGGCAGGGTCACGCGCGGTCGACCTCGGCCCGGATTAAAGGGGTTCCCGTTTCGTACGCTCCCGACCCGAAGAGCGGGGCGATTCGCCGGCGGGCCGGGCGCGGAGCGTGTCCGCCACCGCCTCAGCCATCGAGATCTCGCCGCGGACTACCCGATGCGCGGACGAGCGGGAGATCGTGACCAGGCCGCCGCTCCCCTCGCGGCTCAGCCGCTGCGTGTCCGCGATCTCACCGGGGGTCGGGTTGGTCGGAAGTCGCTCGCGGACGGACCGCCCGACGCCGCGCGCGATCACCCGGGCGGCGATCGCGTCGCGCGGACGACGGTGGCCGCGGGGCGTCGTGCCCCGCTCGTCCACGATCTCGACCGACCGGTGATGGTCGAGGAGGGCGTTCACGATCCGATTCCGACGGGGCGGGTCGCCCGCGCCGACACGGAACAGTACGTGCGTGGACGCGAACCGGTGACGAAGGTGGGCCGAGAATGGCCCGGCGGCTTCGGGAGTCTCGAGGATCCCTTCGCCGATGCATCGTTCCCCGGCGAACACCGCGTACCCCGGTCTCGGTCCGGGGTCGATCCCGACGACCAGGTCTCGGTCGGGCCGCCCCGCGTCGAGCGCCATCTCCACGGCAGCGCCGAGGGCCCTCCGGTCGCCGTCTTCCGCGACGACGAGCACGCGCGGGTGCGAGATCTCCGCCGCTTCGGCCGGCGAGGTGAGCACGACCGCGACCCGCTCCGGGATTCGCTGACCCGGGAGAAGGCTGACGCAGGACAATCGGCGTTCGCGAAGGAAACCGGCCAACTCTCCGTAGAGCGCCGGGTCCCGTGTCACGAGTGCGACCGACCGGTGTCTCAACACGGAGACGGACGGTGATATACGGCATTAATCTTGCCCCCTTTGTGACGGTGTGTCTTCACTGCGGCGAGATCGGACCGGACGGCGCGCTCTTCTGCGCCAAGTGCGGTTACACCCTGCCGCAGGTCGACACCGCCGCGACGCCGCCGCCCCCGGCCGCCGCCGCCACACCCTCGGTTCCGGCGGGAACGGCACTGCCTCGGTTGGCGCCCACGGTTCCGCCCACGGGTCCGTACATCGTGGTCGCCGCGCCCGGCGCCGCCGGTCCGATCGCTCCGCCGCCGTCGGGAAAGTTCTGCATCCGCTGCCGGACGGTCATCTCCCGATCGGCGGTCTACTGTCCCGTATGTCAGCAACCGCAGACCGCGTGAGGCGTGGCGGGCGACGCGGCCGCCGGACCTCGGGCATGGTCCGTATCGCCCGGGAACGGATCTCCGCGCTGTTCGCCCTCGCGGAACGGGAAGCGGCGACGGGCCACCGCGACCTCTCGGACCGATATGTTGCGCTCGCTCGACGGGTCGGCACGCGCTACAACGTGCGTCTCCTGGCGGAGTATCGAGAGCTGTACTGCCGGGGTTGCTCGGCCTACTGGGTCGAAGGGGTGACGGTCCGCACGCGATTGCGCTCGGGGCGGCGCAGTCGAACGTGCCTGCGGTGCGGACGCGTTCGACGTCTGCCGGTACGAGAACGGACCAGTGAAGTCGACCGTGCGGGCGAGCCGTCGCTCCGCGCGGTGCCGAGGTCCGACGTCGCTCTCGTCGGACCGCCGGTGGTCGAGGAACCGAGCGAGCCGCCCGACGACGAGGCGGAAGAAGGTTAAGCCGCCGCCCTCCTCCTTCGTCCCGCGCCGGGGTGGCCGAGCGGCCAAAGGCGGCAGACTCAAGATCTGCTCTCGCAGGAGTTCCCAGGTTCGAATCCTGGCCCCGGCACCTCCGTCCGAGTCGGACCGTCGGGCGGGTACGGACGGAAAGCGGCCCGGCTCAGCGCAGGTGCGTTTCGAGGAACGGCCGAGCGATCGGGACCGTGAGGTCGCTCCGAGCGAAGGCGCCCAGATGTCCCACGCCCGGGATCCGTACAAGGCGCGCGCCGGGGATGTGCGCGATCGTCTCCTCGGTGACCCGGTCGCGGTCCTCCTTTTCGCCCGAGAGCACGAGCAACGGCGCGCGAAAGCGGGAGAGCGCGCTCTTCGGACCGTGCCAGC
>JASHUL010000080.1 GCA_030039995.1 Thermoplasmata archaeon | reverse complement strand
CGACCCGGCTCGAGGACGTGCCGCGGGGGTCGCGCGAGGACGCCCGGCGCGCGATCGACGCTGCGCGCGAGGCATTCGACCGGGGGCCGTGGCCGCGCCTGCCGCCGCGGGCGCGCGGCGAGGTGTTCCTCAAGGCGGCCCAGATCCTCACCCAGCGGCTCCCCCAGCTCGCGGAGCTCGAGAGCCGGAACCAGGGGAAGACGATCAAGCAGGCCCAGGACGCCGACCTGCCGTTCTCCGTCGACAACCTCGTTTTTTACGCCGGGGCGTGCCGCACGCTCGAGGCGAAGAGCCCGGGCGAGTTCACCGGCGAAGGAACGACGATCTTCCGGCGGGAGCCGGTCGGCGTCGTCGCGTCGATCACCCCGTGGAACTATCCGTTCATGATGGCCGTCTGGAAGGTCGGGCCGGCCCTCGTGACGGGCAACACGGTCGTGCTCAAGCCCGCGAGCTGGACGCCGCTCACCACCCTCGAGCTCGGGCGAGCGTTCCAGGAGGCCGGCCTCCCGGCCGGCGCCCTCAACGTCGTCACGGGACCCGGCGGCGAGGTCGGGGACGAGCTCTCCCGCAACCCGAAGGTCGACATGGTCTCGTTGACGGGCGACACCGCGACCGGCCGCAAGATCATGGAGGCGGCGAGCGCCACGGTCAAGCGCGTACAGCTCGAGCTCGGCGGGAAGGCCCCGTTCGTCGTCTTCGAGGACGCGGACGTCGGCGCCGCGGTGGAAGGGGCGATCGTCGCCGGATTCGTGAACGGCGGCCAGGACTGCACGGCCGCGACGCGTCTCATCGTGCACGAGAAGGTCCGGGAGAAGTTCGTCCAACACCTCCTTGAGAAGGTCACCACGATCCGGATGGGCGACCCGTTGTCGCGGAAGACCGACCTCGGTCCCCTCGTCCACCCGACCCATCAGAAGCACGTCCTCGAGTTCGTCGAGAAGGGGAGCGCCGAGGGCGCGAAACTGGTCGCCGGCAGCCCGGAGGCGCCGCGCGACCATCCGCACGGGGCGTTCGTCGCCCCGGCGGTCTTCGACGACGTCGCGCCGGACATGACGATCGCGCAGCGGGAGGTGTTTGGGCCGGTGCTCGACGTGCTCACGTTCTCGACGTTTGACGAGGCGATGGCGATCGCGAACGGCGTCGAGTACGGGCTCGCCGGCAGCGTCTGGACAAACGACCTGCGGACCGCGATCCGGGCGGCCAACACGCTCCGATTCGGCGACGTGTGGGTGAACGACCACCTTCCGCTCGGCTCCGAGACCCCGCACGGAGGGTTCAAGCAATCCGGGTTCGGCAAGGACCTGGGGACCGATTCGCTGCTCGACTACACCGCGATCAAGAACGTCTACATCGACCTCACAGGGCAGGCCCGCAAGGGCTGGCACTACCTCACGTACGGCGACCCGGCATAGGGGGACCGTGACGGAAGGGATCCCGGCGAGCGGCCGCGGTTCGCTCTTCATCGGCGGCGTGTGGGTCGCGCCCGGCGGCGGCTACGCCCCGGTACGGGACCCGTCGACCGGCCGGGTCGTGGCGGAGGCCCCGGTCGCCTCCGCGACGGAGGCGCGCGCCGCGGTCGACGCGGCGGCGGACGCCGAGGAGCGCTGGGGCACGACGCCGGGCCACGAGCGGGCCCGGATCCTCCGTGCGGCGGCCGCGCGCCTCGCGGCCGACCGGGAGCCGATGGCCCGGCTGATCGCGACCGAGGTCGGAAAGCCGATCGTCGACGCGCGGGTCGAGGCGGACCGGGCCGTCGGGGTGTTCCTGCTCGCCGCCGAAGAGATCCGCCACTTGGGGGGCGAGAGCTTCCCGGCCGACGCCTACGAGCGGCCGACGGGGAACGAGCACCGGTTCCTCTTCTCCGTCCGGGACCCGATCGGGGTCGTCGTCGCGATCGGCCCGTTCAACTTCCCGCTCAACCTGCTCTGCCACAAGGTCGCGCCGGCGCTCGCCGCGGGGAACCCGGTCGTCGCGAAACCGACCTCGGCCGCGCCGTTCACCGCCCTCCGGCTCGCGGAGCACCTCGCCGCGGCGGGCGTCCCGGCGGGTGCCCTCAACGTCGTCGTCGGGCCGGGGGGGTCGGTCGGCGACGCGCTCGTCGAGCACCCGCGGACCCGACTCGTCACGTTCACCGGCTCGACCGACGTCGGGAAATCGATCGCGGAGAAGGCCGGCCGCCACGCGAAGCGTGTGATCCTGGAGATGGGCGGTCTCGACCCGTTCGTCGTGCTGGACGACGCCCCGCTCGAGGCGACGGTCCTCGCGGCGGTGCGCGGCGTCTTCAGCTACTCGGGGCAGGTCTGCACGGCGTCGAAGCGATTCCTCGTCCAGGACGGGATCGCCGACCGGTTCGCCGGGCTCCTCGCCGAGCGGGCGAAGGGCCTGAAGGTCGGGCCGGCGCTCGAGGAGTCGACGGAGGTCGGTCCGCTGATCGACGCGCGGGCGGTCGAGCGGATGGAGACGCTCGTCGACGACGCCCGCGCCCGGTCGGCGAAGCTCCTGGCCGGCGGGCGTCGGCCCGAGGACCGGCCCGAGGGGAGCTTCTACGCGCCGACGGTGCTGGATGAGGTTCCCGAGGCCGCGCGCGTCCTCCACGAGGAGCCGTTCGGACCGATCGCGCCGGTCGTCCGGTTCCACGAGGTCGAGGACGCGGTCCGTGTCGCCAACGCGACCCCGTACGGACTCCAGGCCGCGGTCTACACGCGGGACATCGCGAGCGGATTCTCGCTCGCGAAGCGGATCCGAGCGGGCG
>JASHUL010000079.1 GCA_030039995.1 Thermoplasmata archaeon | reverse complement strand
GTCCCGACCTGGGCTTCGAGGTCGCTCAGCGCGTTAAGCGGGCGGTCGGGCACGGTACGGCTGGTACCCAGATACTCCGAGGCGCCCTCCATCAGCCGGGAGAACTCGAACGGGAACAGGATCTTCGTCGCCTGGCCGTCGCCGACCTTCGAGACGGTGTCGAGCGACAGCACGGTCAGCGCCTTCGCGTCGAGCGTGCCGGCTCCGAGCGAGAGGATCCGAAGGCGCTGGGACTCTCCCTGGGCCTGGAGGATCGTCGCGACCCGGGCTCCCTCCGCCTCGAGGATCTGCGACTGCCGGACGCCCTCCGCCTGCAGGATGCGCGAGCGCTTCTGCCCCTCGGCGACGAGGATCGCGCTTCGCTTCTCGCCGTCCGCGCGGAGCACCGCCGCCCGCCGCTGGCGCTCGGCGGACGTCTGCTCTTCCATCGCGCTCTTGACCGGTCCGACGGGGTCGACCTCCTTGATCTCGACCGCGTCGACGCGGACGCCCCACTTGTCGGTGGACTCGTCGAGGATGTCGCGGAGGCGGGTGTTGATCCGCTCCCGGTTGTAGAGCACCTCGTCGAGCTCCATGTCGCCGATGATCGACCGGAGCGTCGTCTGGGCGAGAGCGAGGGTCGCGACCTGGTAGTTCTGTACCTGGAAGATCGCCTTCGGCGCGTCGACGACCTTGATGTAGATGATCGCGTCGACGTTCGTCGGCGAGTTGTCCTTCGTGATGACCTCCTGCCGGGGGACCTCGAGCACCTGCGTCCGCAGGTCGATCTTGAGGACGGTCGCGAGCGGGCTGACGACGTTCAGCCCCGGGTTGATCATCCGCTTGTACGACCCGAGCAGGGTGACGATCCCCTGCTGGTACGGCTGGATCTGATAGAGCGCCCGTGTCAGGACAACGAGGATGATGATGACGACGATGAACGCGATGACGATGATCCCGGTGTAGTCGACCATGGTGCCTCGTTCCTCCCCCTAAATTGGACCTTCTTCAGTTCGGACTGGCGGCGTCGATCGGCTGTACGGTGACGGAGACCCCCTCGCCGTGGATGATCCGGACCCGCGTGCCCGCCGGGATCGGGGTCGCTGCCCGAGCCGACCAGATCTCGGACTTGACCTTGACCTTGCCCCGGATCGTGTTCGGCTCGACCGGCACGATGACGATCGCTTCCTCCCCGACGAGCCCGCCCGACGTGGTACTCATCGGTCGGTGGATCGGAGCGACCCACTTGTAGTAGGGGATCTGGACGAGGGCCCCCACGATCGCTGCGACGATCACGAGCACGGGCCCGATGTAGCTGTCCAACAGGATGTTGGGGAGCGCGAGATAGAGGACCCCGGCCATCAGCAGGATCGACCCGGGGATGAGGAGCAGCGCGCCCGGGTGGATCAGCTCGAAGGCGAACAGGCCCACGCCGACCAGCACGAGAGCGATGCCGATGGCATCGTTGACGATCATGGGGCGGCCGGTGAAGGCGCAAAACGGAGATAAGTTCCGCCCCGGCACCGCCGGGGACGCCCGGTCCTTAGCGGATGTAGTTCTGGGTGCTCGCGAGGTCGAAGCGCGGTACGACTTTCAATCGCTGCCCATGCCCGCCGGGCGCGTACGCGAGGAACGGGTAGAGGCGCCAGAGGTCCCCTTCGGCCATCCGGGTCGCGGGGTGCTCGGGGCCGAACGCACCCCGAGTAACCTCGGCCGTCACGCGTCGCACGGACCGCTCGTCGAGGTATCCGAGCGAGTGAAGGTACTCGTGGGCCAGGATCACGTACACGAAGCTGTTGAACTCTAGCGGGGAGGTCGCGTTCGCGCGCATCGCGGCGACCAGCCCCTCGTTCAGGACGATCAGATTGCCGGTCACCTGCCAGTAGGCGCCGACGTACGGGGGCAGGTCCGAGAGGCCTAGGCCGAGCCCCGGACGTTCGATCCCGAGCACCCGGTGCACGGCGCCTCGCACGACACGGAACACTGAGTCGAAGTCGGCCGTGCGCTCGAGCACGTGCGCGAGAGCGAACGTCGGAGCCAGGGCGTCCGCCGGAGGCCGGGCCCGGGCTCTCGGCGGTGTCCGAGGCGCCGGCGTCAACGGGGTCAGCCACATGCACTCGATGAACGTCGGGAGGGCGGATATAGGCGCGGTGGCACCGGCACCACCAGCGTCTGGGGGACCCGAGGATCGGTCCCCGCCCGAGAGCCTATGAGACAAGGGGCGTACCTCGGGGCCGATGCCCCGTCCGGAGGACGTCGTCTTCCCCCGCCGCCGCGAGCGCTCGGAGGACCGCAGCAAGGAGGGCGAGCAGCGCAAGCTCCTTGACGAGTTCTTCGACCACGCGACGTTGCTCGCGGTCTCCCGCCTGGTCAACCAGGGCCTCTTCGAGTCGATCGACTTCCCGATCTCCACGGGCAAGGAAGGCGGCGTCTTCCGCGCGACGAAGGGGGAGGAGTTCCGCGCGGTGAAGGTCTACCGGATCGGCAACACGACGTTCCGACACCTCCCGGCCTACGCCCTCGAGCAGCTGCGTCAACAGACGAGCGTCCGGAACTACGGCGGCCTCGTCATCGCCTGGACTCGACGCGAGCACACGATGCTCGGGCGGCTGACCGACGCCGGGGTGCGCGTTCCGCGTCCGTACGGACACCTACGGAACGTGCTCGTGATGGGATTCATCGAGGACGCCGGCGCGCCGGCCCCCCGCCTGAAGGACGCGGTCGTCGACGACCCGCGGGCGCTGTTCGACGACCTCGTCGAGCAGATCGGCCGGATGGTCCGAGAAGCCCACCTCGTCCACGGCGACCTCTCGCCGTACAACACGCTCTACTCCAACGGCCGGGTTGTGTTGATCGACGTCGCCCAGTCGATCCCCACCGACCACCCCCAGGCGGGGCCACTGCTCGAGCGGGACCTCGAGAACTACGCCAAATTCTTCGGCCGTCTCGGGGTCCCGGTCGAGACGTCCGACTTCCTCCACGCGGTCGGCGGCGACTCGATCGGACCGCCGACGGAGGCGTGACGATGCCGGTCCTGTTCGCCCGGATCCCCGAGGACCGGGTCGGGGTGCTGATCGGGTCGGGCGGTCGCACCAAGCAGGAGATCCGAACGCGCACCGAGACCGAGATCGACGTCGACACCGAGGATGGGGAGGTGCGGATCGCCGGCCCCGACGCCGACCCGATCCGCGCGCTGAAGGCCCGTGACATCGTCGTCGCGATCGGTCGGGGCTTCTCGCCCGAGCGGGCGATGCGCCTGCTAAAGGACAACACGTTCCTCCAAGTCCTCGACATCAAGTTCACCACCGGCAAGCGAGAGAAGGACGCGCTCCGCCGGATCCGGGCGCGGGCGATCGGCACGCGGGGCCGGGCCCGTTCGCGGATCGAGGAGCTCTCGGGATGCTCGATGAGCGTCTACGGGTCGACGATCGCGCTCATCGGCGACGAAGAGCAGCTCGACCGGGCGACCCGCGCGGTCGAGCTGTTGCTCAAAGGCAGCGAGCACTCGACGGTCTTCCACTACCTCGCCCGCGCGCGTCGGGAGGCCGCGGTCGACGACCTCCTCGGCCGGGCCCCGCCCGCTCCGGCGCCGGACGCCGACGCGGAGTAGCCCGATGGCGAAGAACGTCCCGCTCGACGCGGAGACGCTCGAGTGGGCGCACGGCCTGTTCGCGGCGTACTATCGGGACCATAGGATCCCGGCCCCGGAGCGGCTGAACCGACGAGAGTTCGCCGCGTTCCCGTTCTCGACCGAGACGTTCATGCGACGGCACGAGACTCTGCGGACCGTCGAGGAGTTCGAACGGTTCCTCGCCCGCGAGTCGCCCCGCCACGTGTACTACTCCTCGGCGTACTACCGTCACCCCGCCGAGGCGAGCATGTCCGCGAAGGAATGGCTCGGCGCCGACCTGATCTTCGACCTGGACTCCGACCACCTGCGCGGTGCGGCGGAGCTCGATTACGCCGGTCAGCTCGCCCTCGTCAAACGCCGGCTCGTCGCGCTCGTGGACGACTTCCTCTTCGGCGACTTCGGGATCGACCCCACGACGACGTCCCTCGTGTTCTCGGGAGGCCGGGGCTACCACGTGCACGTGCGCGGGGAGGGGCTCACCTCCCTCTCGAGTCCCGAACGGCGGGAGCTCGTCGACTACGTGCTGGGCACGGGAGTCGACCCGATGCGCGCCGTCCGCTCCCGCCGGGAGGGCGCGGACCTCGGGGTGCCGGACAGCACCGACAGCCCCCGGTCGGCCCGGGGACGGGCGAACCTTCCGAAGGCGCGGTCCCTCGTTCCGCCCGACGCCCCGGGATGGCCGGGTCGGACGACGCGGGCCGTGCTCGACCTCCTGGCCCGCTGGCAGACCGTGGGGCGCGTGGGGGCATCCCAGGAGATGGTCCGTGCCGGGGTCCCGACCGTGAAAGCGCGGCGCTGGGCGAAGATGCTGCTGGACG